>NZ_JBHTJA010000026.1:0-71121 GCF_042675525.1 Actinomadura sediminis | reverse complement strand
CGCGCGGGCGGCGCGGTCGCCCTCGCAGCGGAACGCGGCGAGCCGCCGCTGGGCCGGGCGGGCGCGGCGGGGGCGTCCGCTCGCCCACGCGTCGGCGGCGGCGGACAGCAGCCGGTCGGCGGCGAGGGCCCGGTCGGCGGTCAGCGCCGACGCCCGCTGCCACATCCGCCAGGAGTCGGCGTACCGGCCGGAGCCCTGGGACGCGACGGCGGCGCGGGCGAGTTCGGCGGCGGCGACGTCGTCGGTGCCGCCCGTCATCGCCGCCCGGTGCCAGATCCGCCCGGTGTACTGCCAGTCGTGGACGAGCACCTCGGCGAGCAGCGCGTGCGCGGCGGTGCGTTCGGCGCGCGTCGCGTCCGCCCACAGCGACGACCGGACGAGCCGGTCCCGGACGGTCACCGCGTCCGTCTCGTACCGCAGCAGCCCCGACTCGCGGGCCGCCTCGACGTCGGACGCGCCGATGCCCGCGGCGCTCGCCGCCCGGTCGAGCGTCCCCGCGCCGACCCACTCGTCCGCGACGACGACCAGTACGAGGCGCCGCGCCCCCGGCGGGAGCCGCAGGTAGCGGCTGCGGTGCAGGGCCCGCAGCGGGCTGCCGGGCGGCAGCGCCCGCGGCGGCGCGGCGGCGCCCGACAACTGGCCGGGGGTGAGCGCGGCGGCGAGGTCGCGGATCGCGCGGGGGCACCCGTCGGCCAGGTCGACGATCGCGTCGGCGAGGGGCCCGCCGACCGCGTCGCCGATCGCGTCCCGCAGCACCCGCAGGCTCGCGTCCTCGTCGAGGGGGCCGAGCCGGAGGCGGGGAATCCCGGCGAGCCGGTCGGCGACGCGGTGGTCGTCGCGGGCGGCGAGCAGCACCGCCACCGGAAGGTCCTGCACGCGGCGCGCCGCGAACGCCAGCGCGTCCAGCGACACCTCGTCGAGCCACTGCGCGTCGTCGACCCGGCACAGCAGCGGCCCGTCCCGGGACGCCAGCGCGAGCAGCTCGCACAGCGCGGCGTACAGCGCGAACGGCTCGGCGCGGCCGGGCCCGCCGCGCACGGCGGCGAGGGCGGCGCGGTGCTCGTCCGGGAGCCGCGCCACGTCGTCCGCCAGCGGCCGCAGCAGCCGGTGCAGTCCCGCGTACGGGACGGCCGACTCGCGCGCGACACCGGACGCGCCGATCGTCCGGACGTCCGGGGCGGCGCGGCGCGCGGCCTCGTCCAGCAGCGCGGTCCGGCCGAGGCCGGCGTCCGCGACGATCGCGAGGGCGCCGCCGCGCCCGTCGCGGGCGCGGCCGAGCAGGTCCCCGATGGCGTCCAGCTCGGGTACGCGTCCGTGCAACGGTTCTCGTCCCTGTGACACTGTCATGCCGGTTCTCCCTCTGGGCAGGGGCCCATAGGTCAGCACGGAGTGACGGGACGGGTCCAGAGCGGAATTCTGTTACAGGGCGCGGGCGCAATCCCGAAAGCGTCGCATTGTGCAATGGCACAGTCCCCGCACCGGATTGTGGTTCCGCGCGCGCGGGGAGTGGGACCATGATGCCCCCGTTCGGTCCTGGAGGTGACTCCCCATGACGGCGGACGCCGACGGAGCCGTCCTGCGCAAGGCCGTCCTCCGCCTGGAGGACCGGCTGCCCGAGCTCGCCGACCGGCTCGTCGCCGAGATCCTGTCCGGCGAGGACGGCCGCGACCGTCCCGAAGCGGTGATCGGCGACATGTGGGAGGTGTGCCACACCGGGCTCGCGCACGGCTTCGAGGCGATCCTGCAGCCCGGCGGCGGCCGCGCCGATCTCGACTGGGCGCGCCGGCTCGGCGAGCGCCGCGCCCGGCAGGGGGAGCCGCTCGAGCACGTGCTGCGCGGCTACCGGCTCGCCGGGCGCGTGTTCTGGGAGGCCGTCGTGGAGGCCGTGGGCCGCCACGACCCCGAGCACATCCCGGCGCTCGTCCGGCAGGCGACCCGCACCTGGGACACCATCGACCAGCAGTCGGACGCCGCCGCCGACGCCTACCACCGCACCGAGTTCGCGCTGGCCCGCCGCAGCGAGGAGCGCATCCACGCCATCGTGGACGCGCTGCTCGACGGGCAGGGCGCCGACGGCGGGCTGCTCGGCACCGCCACGACCGTCCTCGGGCTGCCGGTGAACGGCCGGTACGCCGTCGCGATGGTGTGCGCGGACGGCGGGTTCACCGCCGACGTGGACCTGCGGCCCCGCGACGTCGGCGACATGCGGTTCCTGTGGCGGATGCGCGCGAACGCGCAGGTGGCGCTGGTCGCGCTCGGCACCGCCGACCTCGACGACCTGGTCGGCGCGCTCGGGCCGTGCACGCGCGGGCACGCCGGGGTCAGCCCCGTCGCGGAGAGCCTCGCCGACCTCGGCACCGCCCGCTGGCTCGCCGAGCTCGCGCTGCGCACCTGCCACGGGCCGGGCCCGCAGATCGCGCGGCTCGACCAGCGGCTCCCGGACGCGCTGGTGCTGTCCCAGCCGCGCCTCGCGGGACGGCTGGGGGAGGTCGCGCTCGGCGGGCTCGCGAACGTCGAACCCGCCTACCGGGAGGTGCTGCTGAGCACCCTCCACACGTGGCTCGACTGCGGCGGCTCCGCGGCCCGCGCCGCCGAGCGGCTGTTCTGCCACCGCAACACCGTCCTCAACCGGCTCCGCAAGATCGAGCAGCTGACGCGGCGGCGGCTCGCCCGCCCCGGCGACCTCGTGGAGCTGGTGCTCGCGCTCAGCGCCGTCCGCCTGCACGGCGGCGGCGCGGACGCCGGCCCGGGCACGCGCCCGTGCGTCCCGGCGGCCGGTTCCGGCGGGCACCGGACGGGGCCGCCCGCGCGGGGAGGCGGGCGGCCCCTGAGGTAGGTCGGGGAGCGGGCGGGTCACATGGGGCAGGTGCTGCGGTACTCGGAGATGTCCGAGAACCAGCCCGTGTCGGGGCCGGGGCAGAGGAACTGCGTGTAGCGGGTGTCGTTGTCGATGTAGCGCTTGAGCCACGCGATGCTGTACTTCGCGATCTCGGTGTTCGCGGTGTTCGGCGCGAAGTGGGAGGCGCCCGCGAGTTCCACGTACGCCTTCTCCGGCGGGAGGCTCTGGTAGAACGGCTCGGAGTGCGAGGTCACCGACGCGACGGAGTCGTTCTCGGCGCCGATGACGAGGGTCGGCACCCGGCTGGCCGAGAAGTTCTTGCGCGTGTTCCAGCCGGTGAGCGGGATGGCGGCCTGCAGCGACGGACGGTCCAGGGACGCCTCCAGCGTGCCGCCGCCGCCCATCGAGTGGCCCATCACGCCGAGCCGGGTCTCGTCGATCAGGTCGGAGACGTCGCGGTCCCCGACCATGTAGTCGAGGGCGGCGAGAAGCTGGTCGCCGCGGCTGTCGGGCTGGTCGAACCGGGAGTTGGTGTCGATGGTCATGACGACGAAGCCGCGGGAGGCGAGCCGCGGCCCGTACCACGACATGCTGCTCTGGCTGGCGGTGAACCCGGGCGCGATCGCCACGGCGCCGAACGTCTCGTCGGTGTCCTCGGGGTAGTAGATCGTGCCGCCGCCGAAGCCGCGGACGGCCAGGCTGGAGACGCTCTTCTGGCCGACGTCGTAGGAGCCGAGCGGCGCCTCGATGCTCCGCTCGGTGGGGTCGGGCCCGCGCTCGTAGGGGTTCTCCTGCGCGAGCGCGGTCTGGGGAACGGCGCAGAGGCCGGCGGCGAGTGCGGCGCCCGCCAGCATCTGCACCGCACGTCTGGTTGCCTTCACGTCGATTCGCTCCTGTTCCGGGGGGGAGGAGCCCGAATGGCTCCCGGACGACGGTCATTGTCAGCAGGCGTCCGCCGCCCGCACATCGGTGAAATCACCCGTCGTGCGCCCCCGGGCCGTGCCGCCGTCCGGTGGCGCGCCCGATCGCCTCGTCCGGTGACGCCGCCGAGCAGCCGCCGGACGAGCGGGTCGGCGAAGATGCGCGGACGGCCCGTCCACGATCGCGTGCGCGGCGCGGGCCGCCGCCTCGGCGGGTGCCGTCCGGCTCGGCCGTTCCTCGACCATTCCTTCTTTGTGGAGAAGGAGCCTAATGGTCGATTTCTCGACCATAGTGGAGCGAAATAGCTACCGGTGTACGGAGCGTTTCGTTCAGTGCTCGGTGCGGCGGGACGGAATGGCGGCGCGAAGGGCGCCTTCGGCGGCGCGCACGGCGCTGTTCATGGCGATCTCGCCGCGCATTCCGGGCGCCGCGACCATGTCGCCGGCGAGGAAGACGCCGTCGCCGCGGTCGATCGCGGGACGGTCCCGCCACGTCCGGCCCGGCAGGTCGAGCGCGCCCGTGCGGCCCCGGGCGGTCGCGGTGCGCGACCACGTCGTCCGGTCCCGGCGGCCGGGGACGGCCGCGTCGGCGAGGGCGTCGAGGCGGCGTAGCGCGTCGGCGCGGCGCTCGCCCGCGCGGACCGGCACGCCGAGCTGGAACAGCGTCTCGCCCGCCGGGGCCGTGCTCGGGTCCTGCATGGAGTACGACTCGTGGAAGCCGCCCTCGTCCAGGTCGAACACGATGAACGCGTCGCGCCGGTCGTCGCGGACGGCGAGGTCGAGCATCGCGTAGTGGCCGCTCTCCCAGGTGAGCGACGGGTCGCCGAGCAGGGCGCGGGCGGACGCCAGTTCGGTCGCGACGATGGTGGGCGTGCCGGGCGGCTCGGTGACGCGGGAGCCGAGCTCGACCCGGACGCCCAGCTCGCGGGCGTGCGCGGCGAGCCGGTCCACGACCGCCTGCCAGCCGCCGACGGGCCAGCGGACGGCCGGGCGCTTCGGCGCGAACACGCGGCCGATCAGCTCCCAGACGAACGCGGCCGACAGCCGTCCGGTGTCGCCGTCGTAGGTGACGACGGAGATCGCGCCGGCGGCCTGCTCGGCGGTGCGCTCGCCGAACCGCTCGGCCGCCCACGAGCGGAAGTCGCGGTCCACGGGCGCCCGCAGGAACGGCGTCCGGGCCGCCATCCGCAGGAACCCGGCGGGCGGGACGCGCCGCAGCCGGCCGCCCGCGCGGAAGAAGGTGTGCGTCATCATGCGCGCGTTGTACCTGCCGAGGGGGCCGGCGAGTCCCCGGTCGGTGAGCCACGTCCAGTGGGGGCCGTCGGCGTAGAAGACGTGCGCGCCCTCGTGCGCGACGTAGGGGGCGGGCGTCGCGCGGCCCCGGCCGCCCAGGGTGCGGTGCGCCTCGTGCAGGGTGACCGACGCGCCGCCCTCGGCGCACGCGATGGCCGCGACGAGCCCGGCCAGCCCGCCGCCGATCACGGTGATCTCGTTGTTCATCAGGACCTCCGCCGTGCGGTCGTCCGGGTGTTCCCGGACGTCGCCCGAACGACGGGACGGGCGGCGCGGGCGTGACATCGCCCGGTTGTGAGCCCGGTCACCCGGCCTCGACACACGCGTCGAGGCGAGTAAGGGGCGTTGTCGTATATGTCGGACAAGTGCCGTCAAAAGGAATTCTGTCGAAGGGTTCTTCGCGGAATTTTCCCGACCATCCCTCCATGCGAAGCATTCTCCTGCATCATGGTGGCCACCTCGCACGGAGGCCCGCGGACGGCGGGCCCTCTTCCGGTCCGGTCCCATCAGCCGCCTCGAAAAAGGACATGATGGATGACATTTCACGCAGACCGTTCCCGCCTTGAACGCGCCGCGCTCGAACGCGCGCTCCAGGTCTGGCTCGCCGCGGTCCTCGCCACGGGCGCCGGCTGGCTCGCGGCCGTCCTGGCCGCCGCGCCGGACGACCGGGCGCTGGTCGCCGCGGGCGGCGGCGGGCTGGGGCTGGCGCTGTGCGCCGCCGCGGCGGCCGCCGTCTACTTCGCCGGCCTCGCCCGCCGTCTCGACGCCTGCCTGGCCGTGGCCGAGGGCGAGGACGAGCGGCTGGAACGGCGGCTCCGCGAACTGGTCGACGGGCCGCTGCCGCTGCTCGTCGGCGGGCTCCGGGACGGCGCCGCGCCCGAGTCCGTCCTCGCCGACCTGCCCGAGACCCCCGACCCCGTCCTCGCCCGGCTGCTGCGCGTCGTCGTCGAGGGCGTCGCGGCGGCCCGCGCCGACGCCGACCGCGCGCGGGCCGAGACCGCCGCGCTCGAAGCCGACGCCGCCTGGCTGACCGGCACGGTCCTCCCCGAGTTCCGCACCCGGATGCCCGAACGGGTCGACTTCGTCCACGAGATCCTGGCCGAACTCGACCGGCCCGCCACCGACGCGTTCGCCGGGCTCGCCCACGAGGTCGGCCTCGCGATCGCCCACCAGCGCCGCTGGCAGTGGGGCATGACCGCGAACTGCGCGCTCACCGCCGCCCGCCTGCAGGCCGCCGTCCGGCGCGTCCTCAAGCAGCTTTACGAGATGGAGTTCCGCTACGACGAGACCGACGTGTTCTGGGAGATCATGGACCTGGACCACCAGGTCTCCCAGATGGGACGGCTCGCCGACAGCATCGCGACGATGTGCGACGGCCGGTCGGGGCGGCGCTGGCACAAGCCGATCCCGATGGAGCGGATCGTCCGCGCCGCCATGGGCCGCTGCGACGACTTCCGCCGCGTCCGCTACATCACCGACCACGACCGCGCGATCCACGGGCCGCACGCCGAAGGCGTCATCCAGGCGCTCGCCGAGCTGATCGACAACGCGCTGATGTTCTCCCTGGACGACACCCCCGTCCACGTGTACGTCGAGAAGGAGGTCACCGGTGTCGTCATCACGGTCGAGGACGCGGGCATGGGGATGCGGCACCGGGAGCTGGCGCACGCCGAGTACCTGGTCGCTCACCCGGACGACCGCACCGCCTGGACGGGCGAGTCCGTCGGGCTCGCGGTCGTCGGCATGCTCGCGAAGAAGCACGCCCTGAAGGTCAGCTTCCGGCCGTCCTCGCGCGGTGGCGTCGCCGCGGTGCTGCTGGTCCCCGCCGAGATCGTCACGCGGCCGGTGGAGCGCTGGCCGTGGTCCGACGAGGGCGCCCCGGGCACCGAGGACGAGGTGCCGAGCGACCGGCGGACGGCCGGGCTCGCGGGGATGCCGCCGATCCCGGACGGCCGGACGGTCGTGACGCGCGGGCGCGAGCAGCAGGAGACGCGCGAGCGAGAGAAGCGGGAGGCGCGCGAGCGCGAGAGGGCGCAGGTGCGTGAGTGCGAGCGGGCGCGGGAGCGCGAGCTCGCGCGCGGCGCCGCCGTCGCGACCGTCCCGGCGCCCTCACCCGGGCCCTCACCCGAGCCCGAGCCCTCACCGGAGCCCGAGCCCGGGCCCGAGCCCGGGCCGTCCGCCGGGGCGGCCGGGGAACCCGTGGACGCGCCGCACGAGGTCGTCGTCTGGGGCGACATGGAGCTGCCGAAACGCCGCCGGGGCGCCACGATCACCCCGGAGGAGTGGGCGCTGATGGGCCTGCGGGCGCCGGAGCCCGAGAAGGAGGACGAGGGAGAGGCGTTCGCCGCCTTCATGGGACCGTCCGAGGGCACCGAGCCCGGCGACGTCCGTCCCGACGACACCGAGATGCCCGAAGAGCCCCATGGAGGGGAAAGGTGACACCCGAAACGCGCGGCCTCGTCTGGCTCCTGGACGCCCTCAAGGACAAGGTCCGCGGGGTCCGGCACGTACTCGTCCTGTCCAGGGACGGCCTGCGGATCAGCCACACGCACGAACTCGACGACGACCGGGCCGACCAGCTCGCGGCGCTCGCGTCCGGGGTGCAGAGCCTCTCGCTGAGCGCGTCCGCCGAGTTCGGCGACGGCGGCGGCGTCGCGGCGGGCCGGTCGATGGTCGAGTTCCACGGCGGCGTGCTGCTGATCATCCCGGCCGGGCAGGGCGCCCATCTGGCCGTGGTGACCGAGCCGAACACCGACGTGGGGCTCGCCGGGCGGCGGATGGAGGAGCTGGCCCGGCAGATCCGCGGCGAGCTGTACGCGGCGCCGCGGCGGCCCGAGCACGACGCGCGGGCATGAACGCGCCGCCGGACGCCGACGACCCCGACCGGCTCTTCGCGGTCACCCGGGGCCGCGACGGGACCGGCGACGACCCGCCCGCCCGGCGGGTGCCGCCCGGTCCCGGGACCGCCCCGCGGCCCTCCCGGCGCGCCGCCGAACCGGCCGTCCTCGACGTCGTCGCGCTGATCGTCGCCGAGGACGACCCGGGCGGCGGACTGTCCGCGGAGCAGGTCGCGGTCCTGCGGCTGTGCCGCGGACATCCGGTCGCGCTGGTGGAGCTGGCCGCCCGCCTCGAGATGCCGGTGCACGTCGCGCGGATCCTGCTGCGCGACATGCGCGACACCGGACGGGTCACCGTCCGGCACCCGTCCACGGCCGTCGCCCCCTCGCGCACGGCCGACCTCGAAACGCTGAAGCAGGTCCTCGTTGGACTCGAACATCTTTGATCCCCCGCCCGTCGAGGCGCCGCTGCGGCGCACCGCCCGGGACGCCCTGAAGATCGTGATCGTGGGCGGTTTCGGCGCCGGCAAGACCACCATGGTCGGCTCGGTCAGCGAGATCCGGCCGCTGAGCACCGAGGAGGTCATGACGGAGGCCGGGGAGGGCGTCGACGACCTCACCGGCGTCCACGCGAAACGCGCCACCACGGTCGCGTTCGACTTCGGCCGCATCTCGCTGGACGACAGCCGCGTGCTGTACCTGTTCGGCATGCCCGGGCAGGAACGGTTCCGGTTCCTGTGGGAGCGGCTGTTCACCGGCAGCCTCGGCGCGGTCGCGCTCGTCGACACGCGCCGGCTGGCCGACTCGTTCCACTGCATCGACCGGCTGGAGGCGCAGGCCATGCCGTTCGTCGTGGCGGTCAACCGGTTCCCCGGGACGCGGCCGCCGCTGGACCGCGTCCGCGCGGCCCTCTGCCTGGACGAGCGCATCCCGCTCGTGGAGTGCGACGCCCGCGCCCGCGATTCGTCCAAGGGCGTGCTGATCGCGCTCGTCCGCCACCTGACCCAGCTTCGCGAGAACTCCGTCGTCCGGGAGGACGCGCCATGACCGTTACGTCCGAGGCCCCCGCGCCCGTGCCGGGCCCGCCCGAGGGCGCCGACCTGCTCGCCCGCAAGGCGGTCCTGCGGGTGACCGGCGCCGACGCCGCCGACCCCGCCGAGTTCTACCGGTGGCTGCACCGCGAGCACGGCCCCGTCGTCCCCGTGCTGCTGGACGGCGACGTGCCCGCCTGGTTCGTCATCGGCTACCGGGAGCTGCACCAGGTCACCGCCAACGACGGCCGGTTCGCCCGCGACTGCCGCCGCTGGAACGCGTGGCATCTCGTCCCGGACGACTGGCCGCTGATGCCGTACGTCGGCTGGACCCCGTCGGTGATGTTCGCCGAGGGCGACGCGCACCGCCGCCGGGCCGGGGCCATCGGGGACGCGCTCGGCGCCGTCGACCCGCCCGTCCTCGCCGGGCTCGTCGCGCGCGAGTGCGACGCGCTCGTCACCGCGTTCGCCGGGGACGGCGCGGCCGACCTCGTCGAGCAGTACTCGCACCGCGTCCCGCTGCACGTCATCGCCCGGTTGTTCGGGCTGCCCGGCGACGAGATCCCCGACCTGGTGCGGGACGTCGCCGAGTCGCTCGACGCGGACGAGCGGGCCGCCCGCGCGCACGAGCGCATCCACGCGCGGATGCGGGGGCTCGTCGATCTCCGCGGGCACCGGCCCGCGCAGGACGTCCCGTCCGTCCTGCTGTCGCACCCGGCCGGGCTCACCCCGGACGAGATCACCATCGACCTGCTGGTGGTGATGGCCGCCGCGCAGCAGCCCACCGGCAACTGGATCGCGAACGCGCTGCGGCTGATCCTGGAGGACGACCAGCTCAGCTCGTCCGTGCAGGGCGGCCGGCTCAGCATCGACCAGGCGCTCCGGCGGGTGCTGTGGGACGACACGCCGACGCAGAACTTCATCGGCCGCTGGGCGGTGCAGGGCTGCGACCTGGGCGGGCAGCGCGTCAGCGCCGGCGACCTGCTGGTGCTGGGGCTGGCCGCCGCGAACCGGGACCCGCGGGCGCGGCCGGCGGGCGGCCGGCGCGAGCCGTCCACCCGCGCCTACATGTCGTTCGGGCACGGGGAGCACGGCTGCCCCCACCCGTGCCCGCGCCTCGCGCTGATGATCGCCCGGACCGCCATCGAGGTGCTGCTCGACCGGCTGCCCGGCGTCGCGCTGTCCGTCCCGGCGGACGAGCTGCGCTGGCGGCCCTCGTTCTGGATGCGGGGCCTGCAGGACCTGCCCGTCACCTTCGACCCGGCCGGCGTCACGCCCTGAGGGCGCGCGCCGGACGGGCCGGACCAGGCGGCGGGCGGGTCAGGCGGCGGGGGTGAAGGCCATCCGCACCGCCGCCGGGCCGCGCGTGAACAGGCCCCGCTCGGCGGGCGCGAACCCGGCGGCGGGCCGCAGCTCCGGCAGCGCGTCCAGCAGCAGGTTCGCGCCGACCTCCACCTCGGCCTTGGCGAGCAGCGCGCCGACGCAGAAATGCCGGCCGAGCGCGAACGCGAGATGGTCGGCGGCCGCGGAGAACGCGCTGGTCGTGGACAGGTCGTCCCGGAAGATGTCGAACCGGTCGGGGCGGGCGTACCGGTCGGGATCGCGGTTCGCGGCCCCGATCAGGCACGTCACGGTGCTGCCCGCCGGGATCGTCCCGCCGCTCACCTTCACGTCCTCCGCCGGCTGCCGCATGATCATGTGGACGGGCGGGCTGTACCGGAGCGTCTCGGCGAACGCGCGGGGGATCAGGCTCCGGTCGTTCCGGACGGCCGCGAGCTGGTCGGGGTGCGCGAGCAGGTTCGCGAACAGCGCGGAGATCGCCTTGTCGGTCGTCTCGCCGCCCGCCGCGAGCAGCAGGCTGACGAACGCCTTGACGTCCTCGTCGCTCATCCGCGTCCCGTCGATCTCCGCGTGGCACAGCTTCGACAGCAGGTCGTCGCCGGGCTCCGCGCGGCGCCGCGCGATGATCGGCAGCATGTACTCGGCGAGTTCGGCGCGGGTCCGCAGCCCCGCCTCGGCGATCTCGGGGTCCTGCGCGAGATTGCCGAGGAACGCGATGATCGAGGTGTACCAGCGCTGGAATCGCGCGTGGTCGGCCCGGTCGAGGCCGAGCATGTCGACGATGACGTTGATCGGGAAATGCGCGCTGAACTGTCCGACCAGTTCGACCGTTCCGGCCGTCCGGAATTCGTCGATCAGTTCGCGGGCGTTCCGTTCGATCACCGGCAGGAACCGGTCGCGCAGTTCGGCGCCGCGGAACGCGGGCGCCACCAGCCCCCGGCGGACGGCGTGCTCCCGCCCGCTGAGCTGCAGGATCGTCCGTCCGTGCACCGGTTCGAGCTGCCAGTCGTAGTTCGCGGTGGTGAACACCGGGTCGCGGAAGGCGTGCTCGACGTCGGCGTACCGGGAGATCAGGTAGCTCTGCGTGGCCTCGTGCCAGAAGAGCGGCGCCTCCTCCCGCAGAACGCGGTACCCGGTGTAGGGATCGGCGGCGAATTCGGGCGACAGGATGTCGGGAATCATGGTCGCTCCCGGTGCGCGGTCGTGGACGTTCCGAGCTTAGGAAGCCGAATTCGCGCGGTCCAGGGGCAATTTGCTTGCTTTATGGGAAATGTCGACGGTGGCCCCGCGCGGAACCGAGCCGGGAGGGACGCGGGTTCAGGCGCGGGCGCGGGTACGGCCGGCCGTCAGGTTCAGCGTCTGGCCGACCATGGTCGGCAGCCGCGGGTCGGCGAGGAACGCGACGGACGCGGCGACCTCCCCGGCGGCCGGGGCGGGCCCGAGCGGCGTCGGCTCGCCCGGTTCGGCAGGCGCCACCGCGTTCACCGCGATGCCGAACGGCGCCAGCTCCCGGCCCAGCGACTTCGCCAGCGCGATCACGCCCGCGTGCGCCGCCGAGCACGCCGTGGCGTCCGCCCGGCCGGCCACGCCCGCCTCCGACGCCAGCAGCACGATCCGCCCGCCGCCCCGTTCCGCCATCCCCGGCAGGACGGCCTGCGCGCAGGCGAACGCACCGCCGAGCGCGGTGTCGACGACGTGCCACCAGTCGTCCGGGTCGTGCTTGGGCAGCGGCGCGGTCGTCCGGTGCGCCGCCGCCGCGACCAGGACGCCGACGTGCTCGCCCGCCGACCGCTCCAGCCGCGCGAGCATCGCATGGACCCCGTCCGGGTGCGCGACGTCGCCCGGCGCGGCGATGCCGCCGATCTCCTCGGCGAGCCCGCCCAGATCGACGTCCGGGAGGTCGTTCACCGCGACCCGGTGGCCGTCCGCCGCGAGCCGCCGCGCGATCGCGGCGCCGTACCGGCCGCCCGCCCCGGTCACGAGCGCGAGCGCCATCAGATCACCGCCCCGGCGTTCGGCGACAGGACCTCGCCGGTGCACGCCGTCGCGTCCTCGATCAGGTACGCCGCCGCGAGGGCGACCTCCCGCGGCGACGTCAGCCGCGCGGCGGGCACCCCCTGCAGGTGCGCGGGCCGCCGCAGCATCGAGTCGTCCGGTACCAGGGGCGTGTCGGTGGGACCGGGCGCGACCGCGTTCACCCGGACGCCGAACGGCGCGACCTCGGCGGCCAGCGACCGGACGAGCCCGAGGACCGCGCCCTTCGCCGCCGCGTAGTGCGCCTGCGCGTCCGCCCCGCCGACCGCCGACGACGCCGACACCGCCACCACGGACCCGCGCCCCCGGTTCACCATGTCGGGCGCCACCGCCCGGCACACGTTCACGACGCCCCCGAGATGGACCCGCAGCATCCGCCGCCAGTCGTCCCAGTGCACGTCCGACGCCGGGACGATCGCGTGGTGCCCCGCCGCGCACAGCGCGGCCTCGACCGGCCCCAGCGTCCGCTCGATCCGCCCGACCGCCGCGCTCACCTGCGCGGGATCGGACACGTCCGCCTCGATCGCCAGGTCCGCGCCCGGCGCCGGGCGCAGATCCAGCCCCGCGGTCGTCCACCCGCGGCTCGCCAGCTCGTCCACCACGGCGGTCCCGATCCCGCCGGCCGCCCCGGTGACGAGCGCGATTCTTCGTCGCATCACGCCTCCTCGGATGTCCGAACGCCCAGCGAAACCGACATAACGGCAGGTCGCAAGGGAAATGGCGGAAATTTGAACCGCCAGTGAACAGCGGCCCGATTACTTACCATGTGGTAGAAAATCGGGACAGGCCATGACGAGACCCTGGAGGGGCAGTGCCGGCACCCATCCCGCTCCCGCAACACCTGACACCCCTCGACGGCCCGCCCGCGACCCTCGGCCCCCGGCTCCGCGTCGCCGTCCCGTCCGAGTCCCTGCGCCCCCTCGGCGAGACCGTCGCCGGCCTCCTCGCGCGCCTCCACGCCGCCGAGACCACCGTCACCGTCGGCACCGAGGGCGACCTCCGCCTGGTCCTCGGCACCCCCGCCGACGCCGCGTCCATCACCCGCCCCCGGGGCATCGACCCCCGCACCGCCGCCCACCACCCACCGCCCGCCACACCCCCTGTGCCCGGTGCCGCGTCGGCTGGTGCCGCGTCGGCTGGTGCCGGCTCGCCCGCCGTCGACGCTTCGGCCGCTGCGGACACCGTGACGGCCGCGGCCGCCGCGGGGGTGCCCGGCGCCGCCGGTGCCGCGACGTCCGGGGGGCGGGAGGGGTACGGGCTGGTCGTGGACGGCGACGGCGGGTGCACGGTCACCGCCGGGGACGCCGAGGGCCTGTTCCGGGGCGCGGTGACGTTCGCGCAGCTCCTCCGGCGGGACGGCGGCGGGTTCGTCGCGCCCCGGGTGCGGATCGCGGACGGGCCCGCGTTCGCGTGGCGGGGCCTGTCCCTCGACGTGGTGCGGCGGTTCTTCACCGTCGACCAGGTGAAGAAGGTCGTCGACCTCCTCGCCCTCTACAAGTTCAACGTCCTGCACCTGCATCTCAGCGACAGCCAGGCGTGGCGGCTCGAGATCGGCGCGTGGCCGCGGCTCACCGACCCGCAGACGTGGCCGGGGCGGCTGACGAACGCCGACGACGGCGTGCGGCCCTCCTACACGCAGGACGACTTCCGCGAGATCGTCGCGTACGCGGCGGCCCGGTTCGTCACCGTCGTGCCCGAGCTCGACATGCCGGGCCACGTGCTGGCGGCCGTCCGCGCGTACCCCGAGCTGCAGGGGCCGGACGAGCCGGTGCACAAGCTGCTCGCGTACCTGCATCCGCGCGGGGACGCGACGTTCCGGTTCGTCGAGGACGTCCTGCGGGAGGTCGCCGCGCTGACGCCGGGGCCGTTCCTGCACATCGGCGGCGACGAGGCGTTCGGCATGCCGGACGAGCTGTACCGGGAGTTCGTCGCGGGGGCGCTCGAGATCGGGCGGGCCACCGGCAAGCGGGTCGTCGCGTGGCAGGAGGCGGCGCGTTCGGGTGCGCTGACCCCGGCGGACGTCGCGCAGGAGTGGGTGGGCGCGGGGGACGAGTTCGACGCCGACGCGGCGCGCGAGAGCATCCCGCCCGAGTACCACGCGCTCGTCGACGTGATGGCGGCGGCGTTCGCCGAGTCGGCGCGCGACGTGCCCGCCGCCGTCGCCGCCGGGACGCCGGTCCTCGCGTCGGCCAGCAGCGTCATGTACCTCGACCGCCGGTACGCGGAGGACTCGCGGGACGCGGCGCAGACCGCGCGGCGCACGCGGGTCGGGCACGAGTCGTACGAGCCGCGCACCTGCCGGGAGCTGTTCGACTGGACGCCGGGCACGCTCACCGAGATCCCGGACGGCGCGGACCTCGCGGGCGTCGAGGCGGCGATCTGGTGCGAGACCGTCGAGGGCTTCGACGACCTCGCGTTCCTGCTCCTGCCGAGGCTCCCGGGTATCGCCGAGAAGGCGTGGACCCCGGCCCGCACCGGGTGGGACGACTACCGCCACCGCCTCGCGTCCCACCCCGCGTGGTGGGACGCCCTCGGCTGGCGCGACCACTACCGCTCCACGACCGCCTTCCCCGGGTAGCGCCCGTTGTCCACCGGTCGGTGGACAACGGGTTCAGCCGGTCGAGGCTGTCGGCGGTGCCGCCCCCGCGACCAGGATCGACGGCATGACAGAAGTTGCCGAGTCGGCGAGCGGGAGTCCGGCCACGGAGCCGGACGAGGTGGTGCGGCTGCGGGCCGTGCGCAAGGTGTACGGCGGTCCGGGGCGGGGGACGGCGGCCCTGGACGGGCTGACCGTCGGGCTGCCGCGCGGGACGTTCACCGCGGTGATGGGGCCGTCCGGTTCGGGCAAGAGCACGTTCCTGCACTGCGCGGCGGGCCTGGAGCGGCCGACGTCGGGATCGGTGCGGCTGGACGGGACGGACCTGGGCTCGCTCGGCGAGCGGGCCCTGACCAGGCTGCGCCGCGAGCGGATCGGGTTCGTGTTCCAGGCGTTCAACCTGCTTCCGGCGCTGACCGTGGTGGACAACGTGACGCTGCCGCTGCGGCTGGCGGGGCGGCGGCCGGACCGGGGCGCGGTGGCGGAGGTCCTGGAGCGGGTCGGGCTGGCCGACCGGCGCCGCCACCGCCCCGCGGAGCTGTCGGGCGGGCAGCAGCAGCGGGTGGCGATCGCCCGGGCGCTGGTCACCCGGCCCGCGGTCGTCTTCGGTGACGAGCCGACCGGCGCGCTGGACACCGGCAACGCGCGCGAGGTGCTGACCCTGCTGCGGGAGGTCGTCGCGGAGGAGGGGCGGACGGTCGTCATGGTGACCCACGACCCGGTGGCGGCCGCGTACGCGGACCGGGTGGTGTTCCTGTCGGACGGCCGGATCGCGGGCGCGCTGAACCGGCCCACGTCCGAGCGGGTGGCGGAGTGGATGACCCGGCTGCGGGGCGAGCGGGCGCCCACCGCGGACGACGCGGGCGCCGCGGGCGGCGAGACCGTGCGGGAGCTGTGGTGATCGGCATCTCGCTGCGCATGCTGCGCTTCCACGCGGGCGGGTTCCTCGCCGCGTTCGTCGCGATGTTCCTCGGCGCCGTTATCGTGATCGGCTGCGGCGGGCTGCTGGAGTCCGGGATCCACCGGGCGGCGCCGCCGCAGCGGCTCGGCGCCGCGCCGATCGTGGTGACCGGCGACCAGCGCTACCACGGCACCGCCTCCGACGAGGTGTTCGCCGAGCGGGTCCCGCTGGACGCGGGTCTGGCGGCGGAGCTGGCGGCCGTGCCGGGCGTGACCGGCACGGCGTCCGACGTGTCGTTCCCGGTCCGGTGGGCGGACGGCGGCCGGGAGCTGACCGGGCACGGCTGGTCGTCGGCGCGGCTCGCCCCCGCCGCGCTCGTCCGGGGCACGGCGCCGTCCGGGGACGGGCAGGTGGTGCTGCCGGCCGGGCTCGGCGCGGGCGTCGGCGACACGGTCGGCCTGCTGCTGGGCGGCGGCGCGGCGCGCTACCGGGTGTCCGGGCTGGTCGGCGGCTCCGGCGCGGTCTACCTGACGGACGCCGAGGCCGGGCGGATCACGGGACGTCCCGGCAAGGTCGACTCCATCGGCGTGTTCACCGCGCCGGGGACCGGCGTGGCGGCGGTGGAGCGCGCCGTCGCCGAGGCGGTCGACGGCAGGCAGGTCGCGGTGCTGACCGGTGACGAGCGGGGCCGGGCGGAGGACCCCGGCGTCATGTCCGAGGGCGAGGACCTGATCCCGCTCGCCGCCGCGTTCGGCGGGCTGTCGGCCATGGTGACGGTGTTCGGCGTGGCCGCCACGCTCGGCCTGTCGATCCGGCGGCGGGCGCGCGAGACGGCGCTGCTGCGGGCCGTCGGCGCCACGCCCGGCCAGGTCCGCCGGCTGGTCGTCGGCGAGACGATGCTGCTGGCGGTGGTCGCCACCGGGCTCGCCTGCCTGCCCGGCCCGTACGTGGGGCGGTGGCTGCTCGCCGCGTTCGCCGACGCGGGAGCGGTGCCGGAGACGCTGGCGTACCGCGCCGGGAACGTCCCGCTCGTCGCCGGGGTGTGCACCGCGCTGCTCACCGCCCTCGTCGCCGCGTTCGTCGCGGCCCACGGCGCGGCCCGCACCCGGCCCGCCGAGGCGCTCGCGGAGGCGTCCGTGGAGAGCCGCCGGTTCGGTGCTGCCCGCATCGTCGCGGGGCTGGGCTTCCTCGCCGGCGGCACGGTCCTGGCGCTGGTCACGGCCAGGGCGGACGGCCCCGACGCCGCCGGGATCGCGACCCCCGCCACGCTGGTGTGGACGTCCGGGTTCGCGCTGCTGGGGCCCGTCCTGGCCACGGCGGTGACGGCGGCGCTGCGCCGCCCGCTGCGCGCCGTGACCGGGTACGCCGGCCACCTGGCCACCGAGAACGCCCGGGCCCGCACCGCCCGGCTGACCGGCGCGGTCCTGCCGGTGATGCTGGCCGCCGGGCTGGCGCTGGCGCTGGTCTACATGCAGACCACGCAGACGAAGGGGGCGCGGGAGGTGTTCGAGGACCGCCTGCGCGCCGACCTGGCGGTCACCTCCGCCGCGGGCGGCCTGCCCCCGGCGATGGTCGACGAGATCGCGCGGCATCCCGGCGTCGCGGCGGCCTCGGCGCAGGTCGCCAGCGCCGGCTTCATCGAGCCCGCCGGGCTGGCCGGGCCGCTCGTCCACGAGGGCGACCAGGGCGACGAGGGCGAGGACGCGCCGGATCCGCCCGCGATGGCGCTGCTCGGCGTCACCGCGTCCGGGGTCGAGCGGACCACGGCGTTCCGCGTCACCGGCGGCAGCCTGGACGCTCTCGACGGCGCGACGGTCGCGCTGCCCGAGCGGTACGCGGGGCCCTACGAGATCGGCGACACGGTCCCGATGCGGCTCGGCGACGGCAGCCGCGCCGCCCTCGAACTGGTCGCCACCGTGGAGTCGCCGCCCGGCTACGAGACGGCGCTGCTGCCCGCGGGGGTTCTGCTGCCCCACACCGACGGCGGTCTCGTCCCGCAGATCCTGGTGACCGCCGAGCCCGGCGCGGACCGGGCCGGGCTCGCCCGCGCGCTCGCCGAGAGCGGGCCGGGCCTGCGGGTGGTCGACCGGGAGACGCTGTCGGAACTGCGCGCCGAGCAGGACCGCACGCAGGCGTGGATGGCCTGGCTCGTCCTCGCCGTCGTCGTCGGCTACGCCGCGATCGCCCTGGTCAACGCCCAGATCATCGCGACGGGGGAGCGGCGGCGCGAGTTCGGGCTGCTGCGGCTCGCCGGAGCGGCCCGGCGGCAGGTGCTGCGCATGATGGCGGTGGAGGCGGTGCTGGTCACCGCGGCCGGTGTCGCGGTGGGTCTGCTGGTCGCCGCGGCGACGCTGGTGCCGCTCAGCCTGAGCGTCCTGGGCGGCCCGGTCCCGGGCGGCTCCCCGTGGATCCTGGCCGCGGTCGCCGCCGCCGCGCTCGGGCTGACCCTGGCCGCGACGCTCCTGCCCGCGCTCGCGCTGCTGCGCGTCCGTCCCGGCCACGCGGTCGCGGGCGAGCGCGGATAGCGGGCCGGTCCCGGGGCGCGGCCGGGCGGCCGCGCCCCGGGACCGGCGCCCACCGAGGAAACGTAAGGTGATCACCATGGCGCCCCCCGACGACCGGTTCCGGATCCTGCGATGGAACACGGGCCTGTGGCTGCTGTTCGGCGCGGCGCCCTTCGTCGTCGCCGGGCTGGGCGACCAGGGCGCCATGCGGCACTGGGCCACGTGGACGCCGATCGCGCTCGGCGTCGCCCACCTCGCCGCCCTGCGGTTCCCGCGGGCGCGGGTGCCGTTCCTGGCCGTCCTCGTCGCCGGGCTCGGCGCCGTCGCCTACCTGCGCGGCGGCGGCGCCTCCCTGTTCGTCGTGTCGCTCCCGACGTTCTGGCTGTTCGCCCCTACCGTGGCGCGGGCGGTCGCGTGCAGCGGCGCGGGGGCCGCCGCGGCCCTCGCGGGCGGTGCCGTCCGGACGGGCGACCCGCTCGCCGGGAACCAGGTCGTCATCATGGCCGCGTTCGCCGCCGGGGCGGTGCTCGGCGCGTTCGTGCACCTGCTGCTCAGGCGGGCCGCGGAACGGTCCAGGCGGCTCGCGGAGGAACTGGCGGCGGCCCGGCTGGAGCTCGCCGACGCGTACCGCCGGGAGGGGGCGGCGCAGGAACGCGACCGGCTGGCCCGGGAGATCCACGACACGCTCGCGCAGGGCCTGGCGTCCATCGTCGTCCTGGCGGAGGCGGCGCGGGCGGACCTCACGGGCGATCCCGCGGCGTCCGCCCGGCTCACCTCGATCGAGCGCACCGCGCGCGAGAACCTCGCCGAGGCGCGCGTCCTGGTCGGCGCCGCCCAGCGGGACGCCTCCGGCTCGATCGCCCGGACGCTGCGCCGCACCCTCGACCGGTTCGCCGAGGACACCGGCCTCGCCGTGGACGGCGACCTCGCCGACGTCGACTGCGACCAGGCGACCCGGATCGCGCTGCTGCGCTGCACCCAGGAGTCGCTGGCCAACGTCCGCAAGCACGCCGCCGCGTCCGCGGTGAGCGTCGTCCTCGCCGGGGGACCGGACGCCGTCGAGCTGGAGGTCACCGACGACGGCCGCGGGTTCGACGTCGCCGCCGCCCGCGGCTTCGGCCTCGCCGGGATGCGCCGCCGCGTCGCCGAGCTGGGCGGCGAGCTCACCGTGACCAGTTCCCCCGGCGACGGCACCCGGGTCCTCGCCGTCCTGCCCGCCGTCCCGCCCGCCTCCGTCCCGCCCGCCCCCGTCCCGCCCGCCGCCGTTCCGCCCGCCGCCGTCCCGCCCGCCGAGGAGTGACATGCCCGAAGCCGAACTGCGGGTCATCGTGGCCGACGACCATCCGGCGATGCGCGCCGGGGTCGTCGCGCTGCTGGCCGCCGAACCCGCCATCGCCGTCGTCGCCGAGGCCGCCGACGGGCGCGAGGCGGTCGAGCTCGTGGCGCGGCACCGTCCCGACGTGGCTCTCCTCGACCTGCGGATGCCCGTCCTGGACGGCGTCGCCGCCACCACCCGGATCGTGTCGGCGGGCCCCGGCACCCGGGTGCTGATCCTCACCACCTACGACACCGACGACGACATCGAACGGGCCGTGGAGGCGGGCGCCGTCGGCTACCTCCTGAAGGACACGACCCGTGACCAGCTCATCGACGCCGTCCGGTCCGCGGCCCGCGGCGAGACCGTGCTGGCGCCGCGGGTCGCGCAGCGGCTCATGGCGCGGATGCGGCGGCCCGCCCCCGTCACGCTGACCGCCCGCGAGGTCGACGTCCTCAACGCGGTCGCCGACGGCCTGTCCAACGCCGAGATCGGCCGGCGGCTGGTCATCGCGGAGGCCACCGTGAAGACCCACCTGCTGCGCATCTTCGCCAAGCTCGACGTCGCCGACCGCACCCACGCGGTCGTCACCGCGCTGGAACGCGGCCTCATCACCCGTTCCTGAGCGGGACGGCGTCAGGACGCGGCGCGCTCGCGTTCCAGCGCCTCGCGGCGGGCGCGCTGTTCGGCGACGTCCGCGACCGGCGCGGACAGCAGCAGGCTCCGCGTGTACGGGTGCCTCGGGTCCTCGGTGACCCGCGCCGCGTCGCCCGTCTCGACGATCTCGCCCCGGTGCAGCACCGCGACCCGGTGGCTCACGAAGCGGACGACCGCGAGGTCGTGCGAGACGAACAGGTAGGACACGTCCGTCTGCTCCTGGATCTCGAGGAGGAGGTCGAGGACGGTCCGCTGCGTGGTGAGGTCGAGCGCCGAGACGGGCTCGTCGCACACGATCAGCTTCGGCCCGATCGCGAGGGCGCGGGCGATCGCGACGCGCTGCCGCTGGCCGCCGGAGAACTCGCGGGGCAGCCGGGCGGCGGCGTCGGACGGCAGGTGCACGCGTTCCAGCAGGTCGCCGACGCGGCGGCGGGCGTCGCGACGGCCCATGCCCTGCGCGAGCAGCGGCTCGGAGAGCGTGTCGCCGATGGCCAGGGACGGGTTCAGCGACGTGTACGGGTCCTGGAACACGACCTGGAGGTCCTTGCTGAGCCGCCGCCGCTGCCTGCCGGTGGCCCGTTCGATGCGCTCGCCCGCGAACGTGATCGAGCCCGACCGGACGGGTGCGAGCCCGAGGATCGCGCGTCCGATCGTGGTCTTGCCGGAGCCGGAGCCGCCGACCATCCCGAGCGTCTCACCGGGCCGCACCTCCAGCGAGACGCCCTTCAGCACCTCGGTGCGGGGCGCCCGGAAGCCCTTGCCCGGGTACGAGACCCGCAGGTCCTCGACGGTGAGCAGTGCGTCGTCGTTCACGCCGTCTCCTTCTGCGCGGGGCGCCACGGTTCGCGGGCCGGGACGTCGTCCAGGACGGCCCCGAGCAGGCGGCGCGTGTACGGTTCGGCGGGCTCGCCCAGGATCCGCTCGGTGGGACCCGACTCGACGATGCGCCCGTCGTGCATCACGCTGACGCGGTCGCACAGGTCGGCGACGACGCCGAGGTTGTGGGTGACGAGCAGGACGCCGAGGCCGCGTTCGGCCTGCAGGCGGCGGAGGAGGCCGAGCACCTCCGCCTGCACCATGACGTCGAGGGCGGTGGTCGGTTCGTCCGCGATGAGCAGTTCCGGGTCGCAGGACATCGCGCCCGCGATGAGGACGCGCTGCGCCATCCCGCCCGAGATCTCGTGCGGGTACGACCCGAACGTCCGCTCGGGGTCGGGGATCTCGACCTGCCGCAGCAGGTCGAGCGCGCGGGCGCGCGCCTCCGCCTTCGAGATGCCGAGCTTGTACCGCATCGGCTCGACGAGCTGGTCGCCGATCGTGAACGACGGGTCGAGGTTGCTCATCGGCTCCTGCGGGACGTACGCGACGACGTCCCCGCGCAGCGCCCGGTGCTCCCGCTCGGACAGCCCGACGATCTCGCGTCCCCGGACGGTGACGCTGCCGCCGCTGACGCGCCCGCCTTCGGGGAGGATCCCGAGGATCGAGAACGCCGTCTGCGACTTGCCCGACCCCGACTCGCCGACGAGCCCGACGATCTCGCCCTGGCGGACGTCCAGGTCGATGCCGTGCACGACCTCTTTCTCCCCGTACGCGACGGCGAGCCCCCGGACGGACAGCAGGTCCGCCCGTTCGGCGGCGTCCGCGGCCCCGTCCGTCGCGTCCGCCCCGTCCGCCGCGTCGCTCGCGCGCGCCGCGGTCTTCGCGCCGGCCGTGCCGCCGCGCCGGTCGCGCGGGCGGCGGGGGCGGGCGGGGGCGGGGCGGTCGCCGCGGTCCTCGAGGGCGTCGCGGAGCGCGCTCGCGAGCAGGACGAGCGACGCGCTGGTCAGCCCGAGCGCGAGGCCCGGCCACACGATCATGGAGGGGGCCTGCTGCATGTTCTGGAACGCCTCGTTCAGCATCGCGCCCCAGGTCGGGGTGTCGCCGCTGCCGATGCCGAGGAACTCCAGCCCCGCCTGGAGCCCGATCGCGAGCCCGGCGACGAGCGCGACCTGGATGATGATCGGGGCGCGGACGACGATGAGGACGTGGCGGGCGACGATCCGCAGGTCGGTGAGACCCGACACCTTCGCCGCGTCCACGTACAGCTCGCCGCGGACGCCCGCGACGATGCCGCGCACCAGCCGGAAGAAGCTCGGCGCCACCAGCACGCCGAGGACGATCATCAGCACCCAGACCGTGTTGCCGAGGATCGCGCGGGACGCGAGCAGCACGACCATCGCGGGGAGCGCCATGACGAGGTCGACGGTCCAGCTCGCCGCGGCGTCGAACCGTCCGCCCCGGTACC
This sequence comes from Actinomadura sediminis, assembly GCF_042675525.1. Lineage (NCBI taxonomy): Bacteria > Bacillati > Actinomycetota > Actinomycetes > Streptosporangiales > Thermomonosporaceae > Actinomadura > Actinomadura sediminis. The sequence goes on along the minus strand of NZ_JBHTJA010000026.1, from coordinate 48,569 downwards.
CGGCGAGGAGCCCGGCCGGGACGCCGAGCGCGAGCGCGACGAGCAGGGCGATGACGGCGCCGCCGAGGGTGAACCGGCCGCCGTGCAGCAGCCGGGACAGCAGGTCGCGCCCGGCGGAGTCGAACCCGAGGGGGTGGCCGGCGGTGGGGCCGCCGAACGAGTCGGCGAGGTCGGCGGTGCCGGGGTCCTGCGGAGAGAGGACGGGCGCGAGCAGCACCGCGACGACGATCGCCGCGAGGATCACGGCGGGGACCAGCCCGAGCGGGTTGCGCAGCAGCCGCCGCAGCGCGCCGCCCGGCCGCCGGGCGGGCGCCGCCGGGGCCTTCTCGACGGTTTCGCTCACGAGACCCTCGCCTTCGGGTTGAGCCAGCCGATCAGGACGTCCACCAGCAGGTTGATCGCGATGACGCCGACCACCGTGAACATCACGATCGCCATGATCATCGGGATGTCGCCGCGGGTGGTGTAGGTGACGGTCATGCTGCCGATGCCCGGCAGGCCGAAGATCTGCTCGACCAGCACCGCGCCGCCGAGCATCCCGACGAACTGCAGGCCGAGGACCGTCAGCGGCGGGGCGGCCGCGTTGCGCAGCACGTGCCGGAACAGGATCCGGCCGGGCGGGAGGCCGCGGGCGCGCAGCGTCCGGACGTAGTCCTGCCGGAGCACGTCGATGACGGCGCCGCGCACCTGCTGGGAGACGCCCGCGACGGCGGCGACCGACAGCGACGCGATCGGCAGCGTGACCGTGGACAGCCAGCCGGACGGCGACTCGCTGAACCCGATGTACCCGATCGCGGGGAACCAGCGGAGCTTCACCGCGAACACCACGACGATCACGAGGGTGACGAGGAACCCGGGCAGCGCGTACCCGACCACGCCCAGGATCTGGACGAACCGGTCGATCGGGCCGCGCCGGACGCCGGCCCACACGCCGAGCAGCAGCGACAGGACGGCGCTGACCAGCGTCACCCCGACCATCAGGCTGAGGGTGACGGGCAGCCGGGTGGTGATGGACTGCAGGACGTCCTCGCCGGTGAACCACGAGGTGCCGAAGTCGCCGCGCACCGCGTGCGCGAGCCAGTCGGCGTACTGGGCGAGGACGGGACGGTCGAGGCCCAGCTCGGCGTTCTTGGCGTCCACCAGGTCCTGCGCGGCACGGTTGCCCAGCAGTTGGCGGCCCACGTCGTTGTCGGGGATCGACAGCAGCAGATAGGACAGGACGGAGATCACGAACAGGAGCACGACCCCCGCCGCGGTCCTGCGCAGTACGAAGCTCAGCATCTGACTCGGCTTCTGTGGTCGGGAGGCTGGTCCGGGAGGACGCCGGACGGGAGCGGGCCGTCCGGCGTCCGGGCCGTCATTCGGCCGGCGCGTAGTTGTAGATCGACGGCAGGGCCATGCCCGACTGCGGCCGGATCTCGACGCTGCCGTCCGAGACGTGCAGGTAGGACAGCCGGTAGAACGGGACGAACCAGGCCTCCTCGACGAGGTGCCGGTTCAGTTCGTGCAGCTGCGCCTCCGCCTCCTTCGGCTGGACGGCGCTGATCTGCGGCAGCAGCTTCTGCACGGTCTCGTCGGTGGTGCCGAAGAAGTTGAACGTGCCGGGCAGCACGAGTTCGCCGATCGCGACCCAGTCGTTGGCCGACTGGCCCATGTTCATGACCATGCCGGGGTACTCGCGGTCGGTGAAGATCCGCCGGACGGCCGACTGGTCCATGTCGTCCCAGGTCAGTTCGACGCCGATCGCCTTGAAGTACGTCTGGAGGGACGAGGCGAGCGCGTCGGAGACGATCGCGGAGATGCGCGGCAGCTTGAGCTCGAAGCCGTCCGCGTAGCCGGCCTCCTCGAGCAGCTTCTTGGCCCTGGCCGGGTCGTAGGAGTAGTGGGAGTCGAGTTCCTCCTGGTAGGCGACGCTCTCGGTGCCGAAGACCTGGCTCGTCACCTCGCCGCGCCCCTGCTGGATCTTGGCGAGCATCGTCTTGCGGTCGATGGCGTGGTTGAGGGCCTGCCGCACCTTCGGCTCGGCGAGCGCGGGGGCGATCGCGCCGCCGCGGTCGAACAGCAGGATGCCCTGGAAGTCGAACTCCTGCTTCTGCGTCTCGACGCCCGGGTCCTTCTCGATGCGGGCCTGCGCGTTGGCGGTCTGCAGGACGGCCGCGTTGACCTGCCCGGTCTTGAGCCCGTTGACGATCGCGGTCTCGTTGTCGAAGTACTGGAACGTCAGCTGCGTGTAGGGCAGCTTCGTGCCCCAGTAGCCGGTGTCGGCGGTGTAGACCCACTTGGTGCCGATGGCGGTCCGGCCGGAGTCGAGGTCGAACGGGCCGGTGCCGTCCGGCTTGGTCTTCAGCGGGTCGCCCGCGTCGTCGAACTTCGCGGGGTTGGCCATGAGACCGGCGGCGTCGCTGAGGTAGAACAGCATCGCCGGGTTCGGCTGCTTCAGGTGCAGCACGACGTGCGTGGCGTCGGTGACCTCGATCTTCTCGACGTCCGCCAGCGTCTTGGCCATCCCGCCGCCGCCCTTGGCGAACCGCTCCATGTTCGCCTTCACCGCGGCCCCGTCGAACGGGGTGCCGTCGTCGAACTTCACGTCGCCGCGCAGGGTCAGCGTCAGCTCGGTGCGGTCGCCGTTGTACTCCCACTTCGTGGCGAGCATCGGGCTGTACGTGCCGTCCGGTTCGCGCTTGACGAGCGTGTCGTAGGCCGCCTGGAAGAACGGCATCGCGCTGCCCGCCGCGTCCTTGGGGTCGAGGCTCTGCGGGAGGGTCATGGTCGCGACGGTGAGGGAGTCGGACGCGCCGCCCTTACCGCCGGAGTCGCCGCACGCGGTCAGCGCGGCCGCCGCCGTGGCGCAGGCCGCGAGGGCCGCGACCCCCCTCGTGATCTTCTTCATCGTTACTCCGTTCTCCGAGCACAACGGCTGTTCGACGCTCTGGCGGCCCGAGGTCCCGCCGGGGTGTCGGCGAGCATACACGCGGAACTAACCACGTGGTAGGTTTTGCTCGGTCACAGGATGCGCTGAAGGATGAACCCACCCAGCCCGACATCCCAGGAAGGCCCGCAGCCATGAGCGACCAGACCCCGCGCCGGGCGTCCGGCGGCCGTACCACCGGCCGCGCCGCCGGCCGCAAGGGGCCGACGAAGGGCGAGCGCACCCGCGCGACGATCCTCGACTCGGCCACCGAGCTGTTCTCCCGGTCCGGGTTCCACGCCGTCTCCCTGCGCGACATCGCCGCGCACGCCGGGCTCACCCACGCGGGCCTGCTGCACCACTTCCCCGGCAAGGAGGACGTGCTCATCAAGGTGCTCGGGCGCCGCGACCGCGCCGACGCCGCGATGCTGTTCGGGCCCGGCACCGACGAGCGCCCCGAGATGCTGCTGGACGCGACCGTCCGGATCGTGCACCGGAACATGCGGACGCCCGGCATGGTCGGCCTCTACGTCAAGATCTCCGGGGAGGCCGCCGACCCCGAGCACCCCGCGCACGACTACTTCGTCCAGCGCTACCGGCTGCTCCGCGAGCGGCTCACCAAGGCGTTCTCCGAACTGTTCGCCCGGCCCGACCCGCCCCTGCACCACGACGCGGGCATCGTCGCCGGCCAGTTCCTCGCCCTCATGGACGGCCTGCAGACGCAGTGGCTCCTGGAGCCCGAGGCCGTCGACATGCACGCGTCCGTCGTCGCGTTCCTCCGCCAGCTCGGGCTCACCCTCGAACTGTCCGCGGAGCCCGCGCCGCCGACGCCCGCGACGTCCGGCCCCGGCGCGCCCGGGCCCGGCCCCGCCGACCCGTCCCCGCCCGCAAAGGAACCGCATGACACAGACCGACCGTGACTCCGCGCGCCTCACCCTGGAGGAGCGGGCGTCGCTCACATCGGGCCGCGACACCTGGCACACCGAGCAGGTGCGGGACGTCCCCGCGATCACCCTCGCGGACGGCCCGCACGGCGTCCGCCGCCAGAACCGCGGGTCCGGCGACGCGCTCGGCCTGACCGACAGCGTCCCCGCGACCTGCTTCCCCCCGGCCGTCGCGCTCGGCTCGTCCTGGGACGCCGACCTGGCCCGGCGCGTCGGGGAGGCCCTCGCCCGCGAGGCGTCCGCGCTCGGCGCCGACGTCCTCCTCGGCCCCGGCGTCAACATCAAGCGGTCCCCGCTGTGCGGGCGCAACTTCGAGTACTTCTCCGAGGACCCGCACGTCAGCGGCGTCATGGGCGCCGCGCTCGTCGCCGGGATCCAGTCCCGCGGCATCGGCGCGTGCGTCAAGCACTTCGCGGTCAACAACCAGGAGACCGACCGGATGCGGATCAGCGCCGACGTCGACGAGCAGACGCTCCGCGAGATCTACCTGCCCGCGTTCGAGCACATCGTCCGCACGGCCGCCCCCGCCATGGTCATGTGCTCCTACAACAAGATCAACGGGGTGTACGCGAGCGAGAACCCGTGGCTGCTCACCGAGGTCCTCCGCGAGCAGTGGGGCTTCGACGGCGCCGTCGTCTCCGACTGGGGCGCCGTCAACGACCGCGTCGCCGCGCTCGCCGCCGGGCTCGACCTCGAGATGCCGCCCACCCGCACCGACCACGAGATCGTCGACGCCGTCCGCGCGGGCCGCCTCGACGAGGACGCCGTCACCCGCGCCGCCGACCGCGTCATCGCCCTCGCCGACCGGGCGGGACGCGCCGAGCGGTTCGACGACTGGGACGTCGACGCGCACCACGAGCTCGCCCGCGAGGCCGCGCGCGGCTCGATCGTCCTGCTGAAGAACGACGGCGTCCTGCCGCTGGCCGCCGGGCGGCGCCTCGCCGTCGTCGGCGAACTCGCCCGCACCCCCCGCTACCAGGGGCACGGCAGCTCGCACGTCGTCCCCACCCGCCTCGACAACGCGTGGGACGCGCTCCGCGCCGGCACCGCCGCGACGTTCGCCGCCGGATACCGGCTGGACGGCGAGCCCGACGCGTCGCTCGCCGCCGAGGCCGTCGCCGCCGCCGCGTCCGCCGACGTCGCCGTCGTGTTCCTCGGCCTGCCCGACGAGGCCGAGTCCGAGGGCTTCGACCGCACGACCCTCGACCTGCCCGCCGTCCAGACCGACCTCCTGCGCCGCGTCGCCGCCGCGTGCCCCGAGGTCGTCGTCGTCCTCGCCAACGGCGGCGTCGTGTCCGTCGCCGAGTGGCAGGACGCCGCCGGCGCCGTCCTGGAGGGCTGGCTGCCCGGCCAGGCGGGCGGCTCCGCCATCGCCGACCTGCTGCTCGGCGTGCACAGCCCGTCCGGGCGGCTCACCGAGACGATCCCGAACCGGCTCGCCGACGTCCCCTCCCACCTGCACTTCCCCGGCGCGGACGGCCACGTCGTCTACGGCGAGGGACGGTACGTGGGCTACCGCTACTACGACACGCTCGGCCGCGACGTCGCCTACCCGTTCGGCCACGGCCTGTCCTACACGCGGTTCGAGTACTCCGACCTCGACGCCCGCGAGACCGGGCCGAACGCGTGGACCGTCGAGGCGACGATCGCGAACGCCGGCGACCGCGCGGCGCACGAGGTCGTCCAGCTCTACGTGGCGTTCGACGAGGAGCTCCCGACCCGCCCCCGGCACGAGCTGCGCGGGTTCGCGAAGGTCGGGCTGGCGCCGGGCGAGCGCACCCGCGTCCGGTTCGAGCTCACCGGCCGCGACATCGCGCAGTGGTCGCCGTCCCGCGGCGGCTGGCGCGTCGACGCCGGCACCTTCACGGTCGAGGTCGGCGCGTCGTCCCGCGACATCCGGCTCCGCGCCGAACTGTCCACCCCCGGGGACGGCCACGTCATGACGCTCGGCCCCATGTCGACGCTCGGGGAGTGGCTCGACCACCCGGTCGGCTCGCGGGTGCTGAAGTCGCGGCTGAGCGCCGCCGCCGGGCTCGCCTCGCAGGGGCCGCCCGCGCTGCTGGCGCTCGCCCGCGGGATCCCGCTGGCGAAGTTCAGCACGTTCGGCATCGGCCTGACCGGCGACGTCGTGGACGACCTCGTCGCCGCCGTGCAGGCCGGCGACACCGGGTCCTGAGCCGGGGGCCGGCCGCACCGCGCCGGCGGCCGGCCCCCTCCCGCTAGCCGAGCGCGCCGGTGCGCGCGACCTCGCCGAGCCACCGGGCGCTCGGCTTCACCGTGCGGGCGAACGTGTCCGGGTCGACCGCGACGAGCCCGAACGTCGGCGCGTACGTCCCCCACTCGTAGTTGTCGAGCAGCGACCAGTGCAGGTAGCCGCGGACGTCGACGCCGTCGGCCAGCGCCGCCCGCAGGCCCTCGAGCGCGCCCCGCGTGTACTCGATCCGCTCGGCGTCGTCCCGGGTCGCGATGCCGTTCTCCGTCACGAGGATCGGCACGCCGGGGATCCGCTCCGCCGTGTGCCGCACCGCGTTGCCGAGCGCCGCCGGGTAGAACTCCCAGCCCGTGATGGTGCGGCGCGCGCCGTCCGGTTCGGGCAGCGCCCCGGCCTTGCCGATCCGCACCCGGGTGTACGCCTGCACGCCGATGAAGTCGTCGTCGCGGGCGGCGTCGAGGAACCGGTCCTCGCGCGACCACGCCCACTCGTCCCGCTCGGCCTCGGCCCCGTCGACGGCCTCGAAGTTCTGGTTGGCGACCGTCCATCCCGTTCTCACCGGCCCGAGCTCCTCCCGCGCGGCGCGGTGCGCCTCCGTGAGCGCGTCGGCGACGGCGGGGTCCGGCGGCGGCATGGCCCCGGCGACGTTCTCGCTGCGCTTCTCGCGCCTCACCATGTTCGCCATCATCGCGAGCATGTTCGGCTCGTTGATCGTGCACACCCACGGGACGCCGTCCAGGATCGGCCGGACCGCCCGCACGTACCGGCGGAACCGCTCGATCGCGCCGGCGTCCGTCCAGCCCCCGGCCTTCGAGAACCACAGCGGGCTCGTGAAGTGGTGCAAAGTCACGACCGGCGCCAGCCCGCGCTCCAGGCACCCCTCGATGACGCGCCGGTAGTGCGCCAGCGCCGCCCGCGACACCTGCCCCTCGACGGGCTCGATCCGCGCCCACTCGATGCCGAACCGGTACGCGTTGAGCCCGACGTCGCGCACGATGTCGAGATCGTCCGGCCACCGGTGGTAGGAGTCGCAGGCGTCGCCGCTCCGCTCCGGCAGGAAGCCGTCCGGCCGGTTCTCCAGCGCCCAGAAGTCGCTCGCGACGTTGTTGCCCTCGGTCTGGTGGGCGCTCGTCGCCGCACCCCACAGGAACCCGTCCGGAAAGCCCACGTTCGTCCTCCTCGCTCGCCGTTCGACGAACAAAACCTACCAGGTGGTTAGTTTTGCGTTCAGATGCTGCGGCGCGGCCGCACGGCACGCCCGTTCCCGCCGACGCGCGCAGTGAGGACGCGGGCCCCTTGATACCCCGGCCGCGCCACGGCAGTGTGCTCCGCGACGCGGCACGAGGAGGACGGGCGATGGCGGAGCGGTCGTGGTGGGGCTGGGGCGACGCGGCGGCCGCGGTGACGGGCCGGGAGGCGCGGGAGCTCACCGAACGGGTGGCCGCGCTGCTGCCGGACGCCGACCTGACCACGCACCGGCCGCCCGCGGTCGCCGACCTCGGCGTCCCCCCGCCGCGGGTGCGCGTGCCGCGGGCGCTGGAGCACCTGGCGTCCGGCGCGCCGGCGGACCGGGCGGCGCACAGCCACGGGCAGGCGTTCCGCGACGTGGTCCGGTGCCTGCTCGGCCGCCTCGACCGCTACGTCGATCTCGTGCTGCGCCCGCGCACCGAGCAGGACGTCGTGGACGTCCTCGACTGGGCCGCCGGCGCCGGCGTCGCGGTCATCCCGTTCGGCGGCGGCACCTCCGTGGTCGGCGGCGTCGAGCCCCGCGACCTGGACGCCTACCCCGGCGTCGTCTCCCTCGACCTCACCGCGCTCGGGCGCGTGCTCGAGGTCGACACCACGAGCCGCGCGGCGCGCGTCCAGGCCGGGATCCTGGGGCCCGCGCTGGAACGGGAACTGCGCCGGGACGGCCTGACGCTGCGGCACTTCCCGCAGTCGTTCGAGTTCTCGACGCTCGGCGGCTGGCTCGCCACCCGCGCGGGCGGCCACTTCGCGACCGTCTACACGCACATCGACGACCTGGTCCAGTCGATGCGGGTCGTCACGCCGTCCGGGGTCGGCGAGTCGCTGCGGGTCCCCGGGTCGGGCGCGGGACCGTCGCCCGACCGCATGTTCCTCGGCTCGGAGGGCGCCCTCGGCGTCATCACCGAGGCGTGGATGCGGCTCCGCGAGCGTCCCCGGTGGCGCACCGGCGCGGCCGTCGAGTTCGACGACCACGCCGCGGCCGTCACCGCGACCCGCGTGATCGCGCAGTCCGGTCTCTTCCCGGCGAACTGCCGGCTGCTCGACCCGGCCGAGGCGCTGCTCAACGCGGGCTCGGACGCGCCCGGCGGCGTCCTGGTCCTCTCTTTCGAGTCCGCCGACCACCCGGTCGACGCGCCGATGGAGCGGGCCGTGGAGATCTGCCGCGACCACGGGGGCCGGGTCCCGGACGGCGTCACGCGCGGCACGACCTCCGGGACCGCCGGGACGTGGCGGTCGGCGTTCCTGCGGATGCCCTACCGGCGGGACGCGCTGGCGGCCCGGTCGATGATCGTGGAGACGTTCGAGACCGCCTGCACCTGGGACCGCTTCGCCGCGCTCCGCGACGCCGTCCGCGACGCCGCCGGGCAGGCGCTCGCGTCCGTCGGCGCGACCGGCGTCGTGACCTGCAGGTTCACGCACGTCTACCCGGACGGCCCGGCCCCGTACTTCGGCGTCTACGCGGCCGGCGCGTGGGGCCGGACGGTCGAGCAGTGGGACGAGATCAAGGCGGCGGTCTCGGCGGCCCTCGCGGCGCACGGCGGCACGATCACCCACCACCACGCGGTCGGCCGCGACCACCGCCCCTGGTACGACCGGCAGCGCCCCGAGCCGTTCGCCCTGGCCCTCCGCGCGGCCAAGGCGGCGCTCGACCCGGCGGGCGTCCTCAACCCCGGCGTCCTCCTCACCCCGGACGGCCGCTGACGGGCACCCGGATCACTCGCCTCCGCGCAGCACCCGCCACCCGCCCCACAGGACGACGGCGCCCCCGGGGATCGCCAGCAGCAGGCCGAAGCCGACCAGCGCGTCGGAGTGCGCCACCCACCGGCCGCCCATCTGCGACGCGGTGACCCGCTGCGGGACCCGCCGCCCGTCGCGATCGACGAACATCAGCCGGGTGCGCCGCCGCGGCTCGGCGGCCGGAACGCCGTCGCGGTGGGCGCGCAGCGCGGCCCGGGCGCCGTCCCGCCGGGCCGCGTCGTTCGCCCGCGCCTGCTCCTCGCTCTCGCCCGTGCAGTGCCGGACGCTTCCGCCCTTCACCGCGACGGACGTGCACTCGATACGGGTGAACGTCCGGGTCTCCAGGAACGACCCCGTCCCCACGCAGATCACCGCGACACCGATCGCTCCCGCGATCGCTCCGGCCGTCGCCGTCCCGCCCATGGCACTCCCTGCGTCGCCCGCCACCGAACGGACGTCCCGGCCGGGCGGGCGTCCGATGTCCGGGTCTACCAGAAAACCACCGGAAGCGCGGCTATCCGGGCCAGCGGTCGCGCTCGGGATCGCACATCTTCCAGCTCCCGCCCTCCTTCCGCAGGTACAGGGTCGCGGGCTCCTGGGACGGGCGCGTCAGGCGCACCTCGGCCAGGTCCCCGATGATCCGGACGTCGGAGGTCTCGACGGGCCGTTCCGCGCTCCCGTCCCCTCCCCGCTCCTTCTCGGGGACGCCGGACTCGATGAGGCTCCGCGCCTCCTCGTCGCACAGCAGACCGAGCGTGGTCACCATGTCCTCGCGGTCGACCGCGTGCGCGAACCTCTCGACCGTCGCGTGGACCCGCGCCTCGTCCCGGTGGGTCCAGCGGTAGACGCCGTAGGCGGCGCCGGAGAGGACCGCCAGCGTCGAGACCGCCGCGACGGCCGCGACCGTCCGGAAGCGCGCCGTGCGGCCCTTGCCGTTCCGGGACGGGAAGGGCGGCGGGACCCGCTGCGGGGCGAACCGCTGCGGCGGGGGACCCTGCGGCGGGAAGGGCGGCGGTGCGGACGGCCGCGGCCCGGACGGGGGCGGCCCGGACGGGAGCGGCACGTTCGGCGTTGGCACGTTCGGCGTTGGCGCGTTCGGGGGCGGTGCGTTCGGGGGCATCTGGTTGGAGACCGGCCGGTTCGGGGGCGGCTGGTTCGGGGGCTGCCGGTTCGGGTTTCCGGCCTCGTTCTGCATCCGGCTCAGCTCCCCTGGCTCTTGAGCAGGTCTTTGATGAGTTCCTTGAGGTCCTCTTCCGCCTCCTGGCGGATCCGCGCCTGTTGCTGCCGCCATGCCGCGGTGGTGCCGCCGGTGAGGGCCGCGCTTCCCGAGCCTTTCGACCCGTTCGACTTCTTCGAGAGCCATTGCGCGTTCACCGGCGAGTGCGCGACGACGTACATGTTGTGCGGGGTGAGTCGCAGGAAGCCCGGCAGGGCGACGAGCCGGCGGAGCGGCACGATGTGGTCCATCGCCACGCCCTGGATCCGCACGTTCCGCGAAGCGGGATAGGCGTTGTCGGGCGAGCCGATGCTGGGCGCCCGGACGCCCTGTAGGTAGGTGGTCGGCGGGAACTTGGGCCGGTTGTCGTCGATCACCGAGTAGAGGTTCTGGACCGACGGTGGGAGCTTGGGCGGGCGCATGTCCACCCGTTTGGTCATGCCTTTCTTGTTCTTCCCGTGCCCGTCCTTCCCGTACCTGGGGAACTCGTAGGTTTTGGCGTTCCAGCGCTGGACGGCGTTCTTCTCTTCGGTGGTGATGTTCTTGAGAACTCGGTCGATCTTGGTGAGCGTTTCCGCCGTGGGCGTCATGAATTCGCTGCGCGGATGCTTCGCCTGCGCCCGGTCGAGCGCCCGCTCGCAGGCCATGAGCCGGGAGATGGCGCGGTTCTGGTCGGCTCGCAGCGTCGCCGCCTCGGCGTTGTAGGCGGCGACGTACGAGGCGCTGGTGCTTCTGTTGGGGCGGGCGTTGTGGGCGCGGATGCGCTGCTGCACCGCCTTCAACTCGGCCACCGGGCCGGGGCACAGCGTTTCGTGATCGGGGGCGGCCGCCGCCTGCGAGGGCACGGCGACCGTCAGGAGCGCGGCCAGGGGAGCGGTGGCCAGGAGCCCCGCAACGCGGCGCGGTGTTCGCATCACGACTCCTCGTCCGTCAGGGAGACCATGCTCATATAGACGCCGGTGTCTGCCTAAAGGTTCGGGTGCCGGGAACACCGGCTCGCGCGCCCTCTCCGGCCCGGCATGTGAAGGGCTGGGAGAGATCGCCAATTTCGGACGGTCCGAAATTCCCGCCCTGGAAGTCGTCGCGGTCGCACTGTCACCTGGAGTCCCAGGGGACCATTTTGTTCCGTTTTGGACACTGTTGCCGTATATGGCGTTCTATGTTCCGATATTTAGCGCACTGTCCAGATCGTGGATGATCTCGATTCGACCGCCGGCCACCCACTTCCGCAGCACCCCGCCACCACGCATGCCCCCCGAGCGACAGCGGAGGCCCGGATGCGCAAGGAGACGCTGGAGAGCTTCGTCCTCGGCGACGTTCTCCGGTCGCAGGCGCAGATTCACCGCAGGCAGACCTTTCTCAGATTCCGGGACGGCGACCTCAGCTACGGCGAGGTCGACGCGTCCGCCGACCGGATGGCGCGGGCGCTGTCCGGCGCCGGCGTCGAGCGCGGCGACCACGTCGCGCTGATGCTGCCGAACTGTCCCGACTTCGTCCCCCTCGTGTTCGCGCTGGCCCGGCTCGGCGCGGTCGCCGTGCCGGTCAACATCGGCTACCGGGGTGAGCTGCTCCGGCACGTGCTGACCAGCTCCGACTCCCGCTGGCTGATCATCGACGGCCCGTACGCCGAGCGGCTCCCCGAGCTGGCCGATCGGCTCCCGAAGCTCGCGGGCGTGCTCGTCCGGGACGCCGCCGGGGCCGGGGTCCTCCTCGACCGGCTCGGCAAACCGGCGCGCGAGCTGACGGCCCTGCCGGACGACGGCGACGGCCCGGTGCGCGTCCCGGTCGGGTTCGGCGACCTGCAGGCGATCATGTACACGTCGGGCACCACGGGCCCGTCGAAGGGCGCGATGGTGCCGCACGCGCTCGCGCTGACCTGCGCCTACGACTCGCTCGACTTCCTCGACCGGTGGGGCAAGACGATCTACTGCCCGCTGCCCCTGTTCCACGCGGCGGCGCTGTGGGACGGGATGCTGTCGGCGCTCCTCGGCGGCGGGTCCATCGCGATCGTGGAGAAGTTCAGCGCGTCCCGGTTCTGGGACGACGTGCGCCGGTTCGACGCGCAGGTGTGCATGAGCGTGTTCTCGATGATCCCGATCCTGCTGAACCGGCCGCCGTCGCCCCGCGACCGCGACCACCGGCTCGAGACGTTCTACATGGGCAAGTCGAACCTGGACGAGCCGCTGCGCGAGCGGTTCGGCGTCCGGTCGGTCGAGACGTACACGAGCACCGAGGCGGGCATCGCGACGGGCAGCCCGTACGGGGAGTGGCGGACGGGCTCGTGCGGCACGGCGCACGAGGAGCGGTTCCACGTCGCGGTCGTGGACGAGCAGGACCGGGAGGTCGGCCCGGGCGAACCGGGCGAGCTGGTGCTGCGGCCGAAGCAGCCGTTCGTCCTCACGACCGGTTACTACGGCGCATGGGAGGCGACGACCCATTGTTTCCGGAATATGTGGTTTCACACCGGAGACCGGGTATGGCGTGACGAGGATGGCTATTTCTTCTTCCTCGACCGGATGAAGGACGCCATCCGCCGGCGCGGCGAGAACATCTCGGCCTTCGACCTGGAGTGCGAGATCAACGATCATCCGGCGGTGCTGGAGTGCGCCGCGATCGGCGTGCCCTCCGAACTGGAGGACGAGGACATCAAGGTCTCGGTCGTGGTGCAGCCGGACCTCGGCCTCGACCCGGCCGAACTGATCGCGTACTGCGAGGAGCGGCTGCCGCGCGCGATGGTCCCCCGCTACGTCGAGTTCGTGGACGCCCTGCCGCGCACCCCGACCGACAAGGTCGCCAAGTACAAGTTGCGCGCCCAGGGCGAGGGCGGCATCACCCCCACCACGTGGGACCGGGAGGCGGACGGCCGGTGAACTGGGACGACACACCGCAGCAGGCCGCGTTCCGCGAAGAGGTGCGAGCGTTCGTCCGGGAGAAGTTCCCCGCCGGGTACAAGCCCGCGCGGGACGAGGAGCAGAGCCTCGAACCCGAGGACGTCGCCGGCTACAACTGGCCCGTCGACCGAGTATCCGAGGACCCGGTAAGGCGGGACGGCGCGCGCGCGTGGGCGCGCGCGCTCGCGGAACGCGGATGGATCGCGCCGCACTGGCCGTCCGAATTCGGGGGTGCGGGCCTGTCTCCCATGGAGGAGTTCATCCTGCACGAGGAGATGATGCGCGCGCGCGTCCCGACCGTGAACGGCATCGGCGCGTTCCTCCTCGGCCCCACGCTCCTGGTGCACGGGACGGACGAGCAGAAGGCGACGCACCTGCCGCCCATCGCGCGCGGTGAGGCGACGTGGGCGCAGGGGTTCTCCGAGCCCGGCTCCGGATCCGACCTCGCGTCCCTGCGCACCCGCGCGGTGCGGGACGGCGACGTGTACGTGGTGGACGGGCAGAAGGTGTGGACGTCGCTCGGACAGTACGCCGACTGGCTGTTCGTCCTCGTCCGCACCGACCCCGACGCCGAGCCCCGCCACCGCGGCATCACGTTCCTGCTGGTCGAGGCGGACGCGCCGGGCGTGACGATCCGTCCCATCACCGACCTGCGGGGCGCCGCGCCGTTCTGCGAGATCTTCTTCGACGGCGTCCGGGTGCCGGTCGCGAACCGTGTCGGCGAGGAGAACCGCGGCTGGTACGTCGCGATGACCGCGCTCGGCTTCGAACGGGCCGGGATCGGCGCGACGATCAAGTACGAGCAGGCGCTCGCCGGGCTGGTGGCGTACCTGCGGTCGCGGGACGGCGCCCGGTTCGCCCGCGCGGACGCGGACCTCCGCCGGGAGATCGCCCGCCGCCACACCGAGATCCGGGTGCTGTACAACCTCGCGCGCTACACCGTGTCGCGTCAGGCCACGGGCGAGGAACCGGGTTACGAAGCGTCCGTCAACCAGCTCTTCGGCGCGGAACTCCACCAGCGTCTCGCGCGCACCGGCGCGCGCGCGTTCGGACGTTACGCCGACCTCTGGGAACGCGACGACGCACCCATGAACGCCTACTGGACCCACATGGTCCGGGACTCGGTGGCGTCCACTTTCCTCGGCGGCACCACCGAGATCCAGCGGAACGTCATCGCCACCCGGGGCCTGAACCTGCCCCGCTGACCCCCCACCGGCCGTCTCTACCAGGAGGAGCGAGAAGCGCATGCCGGACACCGGATACGGCGACTACGAGACCATCGACCTGAGGCTCGACGAACGGGTGGCCTGGCTGACCCTGAACCGTCCCGACAAGCTCAACGCGCTCACCCCCACGACGATGCACGAGCTGCGGGACGTCTTCACCCGCGTCGACGACGACGAGGACGTGTGCGTCGTCGTCCTGCGCGGCGCGGGCGACCGCGCGTTCTGCGCCGGGATGGACCTCGCCTGGTCCGAGAAGCTGACCCCGCGCGAACGGGTCGAGCAGGGACGGCTCGGCGAGAAGACGTTCGCGATGATGGAGCGCACGTCCGTCCCGGTCGTCGCGGCCGTGCACGGCTACGCGGTCGGCGGCGGCCTCGAACTGGCGCTCGCCGCGGACTTCATCGTCGCGTCCGACGACGCGAAGGTCGGCCTGGTCGAGATCACCCTGTCGGCGCGGCCCCCGTACCGGCCGAAGATGACCGAGGACGGCGACCCCGACCAGCCCGAGTACGGCGGTTCGGCGCCCGGCTGGGGCGGCGTGAAGCGGCTCCCGGAACGGATCGGCAAGGCCCGCGCGAAGGAACTGCTGTTCACCGGCGCCCGCATCGACGCCGAGCGCGCCCTGCGGCTCGGGCTCGTCAACGACGTGTACCCGGCCGCCGAGTTCGGCGAGCGGGTCGGCGAGCTGGCGCGGCGCATCGCGGCGATGAACCGCTACAACCTGCGTCTCGTCAAGGAACTCGTCACCAACGGCTACGACTGGATCGAACCCCACCCGAGCTAGGAGGCACCCGTGCAGATCTACCGGATCGACCACGTCGCGCAGGTGACCACCGACCTCGACGCCCAAGTGGCGCTCCTAGAGGGCCTCTTCGGTTTCCGGCGCGTGCGCACCTGGGACAACCCCGCCGAGGGCGCACGCGGCGCCCGCCTAGAGATCCCCGGCAGCCACGGTCAAGCGTGGGAGGTCGTGGCACCCGCCGGGGACGGCTCCGCCCTGCAGGCGTTCCTCGACGACCACGGCGGACGCCCCGGCCTGCACCACGTCGGCGCCGAGGTCCCCGACCTGGAGGCGGCCCGCGCCGAACTCGAGGTGCGCGGCATCAAGCCGACCGCCGGCGAACGCGGCCGCTGGTTCGAGGCGTCCCTCAGCCCGCCCGAACGCGGACCCGGCGTGCTGTGGCGGCTCCGCGGCCCCGGCGGCCTCGCCATGTGCGGCGACACCCCGGACGCCGGCACCGGACCGTGGGACGAACCGGACGGCCCGTCCCTCGGCGTCGTCGCGCTCGACCACGTCTGCCAGGCGTTCCCCGACCGCGACGAGCTCGCCCGCTGGTACCGCGACCTCGCCGGGTTCGTCCAGGTGTGGCGGACCGCCGACGACGAGCACCCCGACATGGCCGACCTCGTCCTCAACATCCCCGGCTCCACGATCTGCTGGGAGGTGATCATGCCGCGCGGCGAGGACTCGTTCATCGAACGGTTCTGGGACCGCAACGGCGCCGCCGCCCACCACGTCACGTTCGAGGTCGCCGACTGGGACCGCGCCATGGACGCCTGCCGCCGCCGCGACACGCCCACGTTCGGCGAGAACGAGGGCGCGACCGACGGCGCCGCCTGGCGGGACGCGTTCATCCACCCGAAGCACACCGGCGGCGTCCTCGTCCAGCTCTTCTGGGAGGAACGGCCGGGCGTGTGGGTCCGCTCCGACAAGATCCCGCCATGGACCTGACCCGCACCGGGGACCAGGAGCTCATCGCCGCGACCGCCCGCGGGCTCCTGGCCGCCCGCGGCGCGACCGCCGGGGCGCGGGCGATGGACGGCGACCCGGCCGGGCACTCGGCGGATCTGTGGAAGGAGCTGACCGGACTCGGGTGGACCGGCCTGCCGTTCCCCGAGGACGCCGGCGGCGCGGGCGGCGACTTCCTCGACGCCTGCCTGCTGTTCGAGGAGCTCGGGTACGCGCTCGTCCCGAGCCCGCTCGCCGCGTCCGTCGCCGCGTGCGGCATGCCGATCGCCCGGTTCGGCACCCCGGCGCAGCGCGAACGGTGGCTCGGCGCGATCGCCGCCGGGCGCGTCGCGACCGCCGCGCCCCTCCCGTGGGACCGCCCCGGCGAGGGACCGTCCGCGCGGCCCGACGGATCCGGGTACGTCCTCGACGGCCTCGCGACGTTCGTCCCGTTCGCCGCGACCGCCGAGAACATCCTCGTCGTGGCGCGCCTGGACGGCGAACCCCGCGCGTTCATGATCGACGCGTCCGCCGTGACCCCGCACCCGGCGGGGACGCTCGGCCTCGACCGTCCGTGCCACGTCGAGCTCGCGGGCGTCCGCGTCCCGGCGGCGGACGTCCTCGGCGGCGGCCGGGCCGCCGCGGACGCGATCTCGCTGTTCGGCGCGGCGGCGACGTGCGCGGAGATGGTCGGCGCCGCGCAGCGGGTGCTCGACATGACGGTCGCGTACGCGGGGGAGCGGCACCAGTTCGGCCGCCCCATCGGGACGTTCCAGGCGGTTCAGCACCACTGTTCCGACATGGCCATCGACGTCCTCGGCTCCCGGTTCATCGCCTACGAGGCGATATGGAGGCTCGCCGTGGGCCGGGAGGCGTCCCGGGAGGTCGCGACGGCCAAGGCGTGGGTGAGCGAGGCGTACGAACGGGTGTGCGCGCTCGGCCACCAGGTGCACGGCGCGATCGGCTTCACCCGGGAGCACGATCTGCACCTGTTCTCCCGGCACGCCATGTCGTCCGCCCTCGCCTACGGCGACGCGACCCTGCACCTGGACCGGCTCGCGACCGAACTGGACGTCCCCGGCGCATGACCCGCGGGCCCCGGCCGGACCCCCGGCCGGGGCCCTCACCCGCCCCCGGTCGTCCTCCGGTTGTACGCCAGGGCCTCCCGCATCCAGAGGCCGAAGTCGTCGTCCACGGCGGCGTCGACCACGATCCAGCCCTTGGCCATCCGCTTGCCCCGCATCTCCGGCCACGACGCGCCCGGCCGTTCCAGCAGCTCGTCCGCCCGGTCCGGATCGCAGCGGACCATGAGCCGGCCGCCGGCGTTCGCCGTCGCCGCCATCTTCCCGCGCACCATGAACGCCAAGCCGCCGAACATGCGCACCTCGCGCACGTCGCGCTCGTCCGCCAGCGCCTCCCGCACCCGGTTCGCGACGTCCTCGTCGTGGGCCACCCGTCACCCTCCTCGCAGCGCGGCCGGTTCCAGCCAAGTATGCAGCGCCCACCACCAGCGCAGCGTGTCGAGCACCGTCCCCTCCGTGCCCGGCGACGCGCCGACGATCTCCTCCAGCCGCCCCAGCCGGTACCGGACGGTGTTCGGATGGACGTGCAGCGCCGCGGCCGTCCGGTCCAGCCGGCGCTCGTGGTCCAGGTACGCCAGCGCGGTCGCCGCGAGCTCCCGGTGGAACGGGTCGTCCGGGCTCAGCGGGCCCAGCAGCGTCCGGCTCAGCAGGCCCGCCAGCGCGGGCTGCGCCGCCAGCGCCGTCTCCCCGGCCAGGTCCGTCAGCTCCCGCAGCCCGCGCAGCCCCCGCGCCTCCGCCGCCCCCAGCGCGGACCCGCACAAGGCGTACATCTCGCCCATCTCGTCGAGGCGTGCCGGCGGCGCGCACACCACCAGCACGTCCCCGCCCAGCTCGTCCGGCCGCCGCGGCGCGAGCCCCGCCAACCGCCCGTCCACCAGCCCGAACACACCGCCGCACACCGCCAGCCGCCGCTCCACCGCGCGCGCCTGCACCGGATCGGCGACGTTCGACGTCACGCACCGGAACAGCCCGTCCGGCCGCAGCCCCGCCTGCAGGACGTCCTCGTCCGCCGGGGCCTCGCCGTGCAGCAGCCGCCGCAGCACCTGGAACCGGACGTCCCGCGCCGTCCGCGCCAGCTCCAGCTCGGCCGTCCGGTACCCGTTCACCACCGCCCGCTCCAGCGCCCCGACGCGCGGCTCCAGCTCCAGCAGCGCCGCCAGCATCACCTGCTCCGGCACGCCCGCCGCCCGTCCCCGCACCACCGCGATCTGCGCCGCGCGGCTCCGTCCCGCCTGCACCCCGTGCAGCAGCGCCGTGATCGGCACCCCCTGCGCCGCCCGGTCCGCGCCCAGCCGCGCCGCCGCCGCGAGGTCGCCCTCCCGCGCCAGCACCACCGGCAGCACCAGCGCGACGTGGCGCCGCGTCTCCGCCTCCGGCAGCCGCGCCACCGGCGGCGACTGGCTCCGCGCCGCCCGGACGACCTCGTCGATCACGCCCGCGTCCGTCGCCATCCCGCGCAGCACCGAAGCGAAGTCCTCGCGCACGCTCACCGCCGGGGTTGTGGGCCGGTTCCAACCAACATGCACCGTGTTGTCCGCCGCCCCCTAGCGGGACCGGTCGGGCGCTTGCTTACCTATCGGCTACCGAAAAGTAACACCGCGAGGAGCGGCCATGAAGCCCCGGACGATCAGCTGCGGCCTCGCCGCCGCGGCCCTCACCGCCACCCTCACCACCGCCCCCGCCCACGCGGACCCGCTCCGCGAGGTGATGTTCGTCGGCAACAACTGGGACGGCACCGCCCACGTCATCGAAGCCCGCGGCGACTTCGCGGCCATCGGCCGCATCAACGTCGTCCCCGACAAGAAGGAACGCCTCCGGGAGATCTACCTGAACCCGGTCCGGCTCGCGTTCTTCCTCGGTATCCGCGAGACCGTCGGCGAGGGCCACGACCAGTACGTCGACGACATGTACTCCACCCCGGACGGCCGGTCCATGGTCGTGTCCCGCCCCAGCTTCGCCGACGTCGTCTCCATCGACCTCGGGACCGGCGACGTCAACTGGCGCTTCCCCGTCTCCGGCTACCGCGCCGACCACATGGCCGTCTCGCCCGACGGCGAACGCGTCGCCGTCTCCGCCTCGACGTCCAACACCGTGCACGTCCTCGACATCCGGACCGGCGAGGAGGTCGGCTCGTTCCCCACGGGCGACAAACCGCACGAGAACGTCTACACGCAGAACGGCCGGTACCTCTGGAACATGTCGATCGGCGAGGTCAACAACGACCTCGACGCCCCGTGGCTCGACTGGACGAAGGGCGACCGCCGCATCACCGTCGTCGACACCACCACCTTCGAGGTCGTCCGCACCATCGACATGCGCGACCGCCTCGACGCCTTCGGCCGCAAGGACCTCTCCGACGCCGTCCGCCCCGTCGCGTTCACCCCCGACGAGTCGAAGCTGTACTTCCAGGTGTCGTTCTTCAACGGCTTCCTCGAGTACGACGTCGCCACCGACACGATCACCCGCGTCAAGGAACTCCCGAAGAACCCCGCGACCAGCGACGACCGCACCACGTTCGTCAACGACTCCCGCCACCACGGCATGTCGATGAGCCCCGACGGCTCGAAGCTCTGCATCGCCGGCACGATGGACGACTACGCCACGATCGTCGACCGCGCCACCCTCCGCGAAGGCCCGCTCGTCACGGCGTCCAAGCCCTACTGGGCCACCGTCAGCGGCGACGGGAAGTCCTGCGTCATCTCCGAGAGCGGCACCGACCAGGTCACCGCGATCAGCTTCGCCACCGGCGAGAAGATCGCCTCCGTCCCCGTCGGCGACCACCCCCAGCGCGTCCGCCTCGCCCACATCCCCGCCGACTGGACCCCCCCGACGAACTGATCACCTCCACTGGAGCACGACCCGCCACATCAGCCGCCGCCACCACGACCGCACCGACCCGAGCACGACCGCGTCCCGGACGCCCCGCCGCGCCGGGTCCGACGCCGCCCAGCCCCGCACCAGCGCGATCACCGCGTCCGGCGCGGGCCGGGCGGCGTCGACCACCCGCCGCCGCACCTGGTGGGTTGCCGTGGGTGGCCAGATGCTCGGGCCGCGTCGGCGAGTCGGCCGGGGCGCGCCGGTCAGGAGGGGGGCGACGGGCGGCCCGCGATCAGGTCGGCGAGCGCGGTGGCCCAGCGCTGGACGGGTCCCCGCAGCCGGGCGTCGCGGGCGGCGGCCCGCGCGAGCTTGCGCTCCCCGTAGCGGTGGCGCGCCCACGGCGAGTCCGGGCGCGCCAGCCGGATCGCGCCGACGATCGCCACCAGGCCGACGAACAGGCCGATCAGTCCCGTCCACACCTTGCCCTTGACCAGGGTGACCAGCGCGACGGACAGGTTGAACAGCAGCGTCAGCGCGACCGCCCACGCGGCCTCGCCCTCGTCGGGCTCGTCCCCGATTCCCAGCGGGCGCAACCCCAGCAGCGCCAGCCCGCACAGCGCGATCGCGATGAACACCACCTCGACCGACAGCTGCCCCTGCCGCGTCCAGTAGACGTCCTTCAGGTGCAGCACGAGCGCGAACTCGTCCAGCACGAGCGCGGTACCGACCCCGAAGACGCCCGCGAGCGCCGCGGCCGCCGCCGACGTGCCGTCCGCCACCAGGAGCCCGCCTGCGCCGCCCACGCACATGAACACCAGCCCGAACACCACGTGGTGGATGTGGTGGCCGCCCGGCGTGACGTTCCCCGGCCACCACCGCACCCCCGCCCGGATCATCCGCACGCTGAACCGGATGAACAGGAACGCCGCGATGAACGCCAGCAGGAACACGAACATGCGCAGCCGTCCGGTGTCGACGATCTCCCGAGTGAACCAGCCCGCCATGCCCCGGACTTGCCCCGGCTCGGGCCGCCCACCCGTCCGGGCCGGGGCCGTTCTCTCCGGGGCCGCGACGTTCTATCGTGGGCGGGTGCCCGAACCGCAGTCCCGCCGCCTGCCCCGCGGCCGCCACGCGCTGGCGCGCGAGGAGGTGCGGCGGATCCAGCGGGCCCGGCTGTGCCGGGCGATGGCCGAGGTGATGGCAGAGAAGGGGTACGTCGACACGTCCGTCGCGGACGTGCTGCAGCGGGCCACCGTGTCGCGGCAGAGCTTCTACGAGCTGTTCGACTCCAAGATCGACTGTTTCATGGCCGCGTTCGCGGGCGCGGGCGAGCTCCTGCTGGAGCGGCTGTCCGCCGACGTCGGCGTCGCCCGGGGCGCCGCGACCCCCGGCACGTCCGCCGACCGCCTCGACATGTGCGAGCGCGTGATCGGCGCGTACCTGCGGGCGCTCGCCGCCGAACTGCCCTACGCGCGGCTGTTCCTCGTCGAGGTCTACGCGGCCGGCCCCGAGGCGATCGACCGCCGCGCCCGCACGCAGGAGATCATCGCCGGTGCGCTCGCCGATCTGGTGGGCGCCGCGGACGAGCCCGCCCGGTTCGCCTGCCGGACGATCGTCGCGGCGACGAGCGCGATGGTGACCCCTCCGGTCGCCGAACAGGACGCGGACGCGCTGCTCGCCCTCGGCCCGCCGCTGATCGAGCACGTCCGGCTGCTGTGGTCGGCGGGCCTCCTCACCACGGGGGAGCCCGCCTAGAAGGGGCGGGGAGCCTGCCGCCGGTCAGGTCCAGTGGGCGCGGGTGAGAGCCGTCAGTTCGTCCAGGACGGCCGTCGTGCGACGATCCTTGTGCCGCACGAGGTAGACGCCGAGGGCAGGCTCGCACGTCCACGGCAGGACGGCGACCTCCCCGCGTTCGACCTCGTCGGCGACGGCGGAGGCGGGCAGCACGGCCAGGCCGAGCCCCCCGGCGGCGCATCTCTTGAGAGCCTCCACGCTGACGAACTCCATGCGGAGCGGATGGATCCCCGCGCGTCTCAGCTCGCGCTCCGTCACGTCCCGTTGGGCGCAGCCCCGCTCGATCAGGAGCAGCGTCTCGCCGGCCAGCTCGGCCGTGGGCACCTGCTCGCGCTCGGCGAGCCGGTGCCCGGGGTGCGAGACGAGGACGAGCGTTTCCTCGGCCATCCGCTCGGCCAGGGCCATCGGATGGTGCACGCTCTCCTCCAGGAGGAACCCGGCGTCCAGCGTCCCCTCATCGAGGGCGTTCAGCAGAGCGGTCCTGCCCGCCGGTCCGAAGACCACGCGGAGCAGGGGGAAGCGGTCCTGCAGTGCCCGGAGCACCGCGGGCAGGTGATGGGCGCACAGGCTCTCGGGGGCCGCGATGCGCAGTGTGCCGCGGTACCGGCGGGGGTCCCCGTTCGCCTCGTGCACCGCCTGCCGCACCTCTTCGGCGTACCCGACGAGGAACTGTGCGTGCCTGCGCAACTCGGTCCCGGCGTCGGTCAGGGCGATCCGCCGGCCCAGCCGTTCGAACAGCGGCACGCCGAGGTCGGTTTCGAGCGACTTGATCTGGGCGGTGACGGCGGACTGCACATATCCCAGCTCCTGAGCGGCCTGGGTGAAGCTCAGGCGGCGCGCCACGGCCAGGAAGGTGGTCAGCTGCTTCAGCTCCATGGAGCGATCGTAAACATTGATCGAATGGATCAAAACCCTTCGTTGGACGCGATCGATTCGCGCGGGCTACAAACAGAGCCATGGCTGCCCCCACGTCTCAGCGTCCGCAGAAGGCCGGACACGCGTCCACGGGCTTGGGCGGGCGCGACTTCCTGCTGCTGCTCGCCGCGACGCTCGGCACGTTCGCCAATTACGCCCCGCTGCTCTCGGTCGTGCCGCTGTGGTCGGCCGAGGGCGGAGCCGGGAACGGAGGGGCGGGAGCCGCGACCGGGGTGACGATGGGGACGACCGCCGCCGTCCAGCTGTGCATGCCCTGGCTCCTGCGCAGGTTCCGCCTCCGGGCGATCCTGGGGGCCGGGGCGCTGCTGCTCGGCGCCCCGACGTTCGCCTACCTTCTCTCCTCCTCTCTCGGCTGGGTCCTGGCGGTGTCGGCGGTCCGGGGCGTCGGCTTCGGCATGGTGGCGGTGGCGGGGAGCGCGCTCGTGGCCGAACTCGTCGCCGTGTCGCATCGCGGCAGGGCCGTCGGGTGGTACGGCATCGCCGTCGGCCTTCCCCAGGTGGTCTTCCTGCCGCTCGGTGTCTGGGCGGCCGGCGAGTTCGGTTTCGCTTCCGTGTTCACCGTTGCCGGGGCCGCGAGCCTGCTCGCCTTCCCCTTGGTGGCGGCGATGACGGGACGGCGGGGCGAGCGGGTGGGGCGCGAGCGGGGGAGTCCCGGGGGGACCTCGGGCGCCGCTACCGGCACGTCCCGGCTCCGTCCGCTGGCGGGCCCGTTCACCGCGCTCATCGCCGCCGCCTGCGCGCTCGGCGGCATCACCACGTTCCTCCCGCTCACCTTCGACGACGCCGCCACCGCTCCGGCCGCGCTGTTCGCGGTCTCGGCCACGGCGATGGCGGGACGCTGGGCCGCGGGCATGTGGAGCGACCGTTCGGGCGCGGGCCGGCTGCTCGTGCCCGGCACGGCGGCGTGTGCCCTCGGCATGGGCGGGTTCGCCGTCGCCGCGGGGTTGGGGCCGGGCGGTTTCGCCGTCGCGCTGGCCGCTGCGATCGTGTACGGCCTGGGGTTCGGCGTGCTGCAGAACGACACGCTGGTCGTGATGTTCCGCCGCGCCGGAGCGCCCGGAGCCGGCGCCGCCAGCACTGCCTGGAACCTCGCTTACGACGCGGGCACCGGGATCGGCGCGGTGGCAGTCGGCTGGACCGCCCTGGTCCTGGACATGAACGGCGCCTTCGCCGCCGCCGCGGTCCTGATCGCAGCCCTCGCGCCCGTCGCCCTCTCCGACGCCCGCCGTGAGGCCGCGGTACGGGGAGAGCCCGCACCCGGAACGGGGCGCGGGCGGTCATAGGGCGGGCCCGGGCCGGTGCGACCGGCCTGGGCCCGCCCGGTTCCCCGAGCGTCCGCGATGCTCAGGCGGGCATGGCCTCCCCCTCCTTCGAGGGCGCCTCCTCGGTCTCGGGCTGTGCAGGGCTCCGCAGGGTGGTGGCGGCCAGGACGACCAGCCCGGCCATGAGTGCCGCTCCGATCCATGCGGTGACGTTGAGGCCGCCGGTGAAGGCGGCGGTGGCGTCGCCGAGTACGGTGGCGGCGGCTCGGCCGGGGAGCTCGCCGGCCGCGGTGACGGCTTCGGCGAGGGTCTCGTGTTCGCCGTCGGTGGCGCGACGGTAGATCGCGGTGCCGATGCTGCCCAGGACGGCCACGCCGAGGGCGACGCCGAGTTCGGTGCTGGTCTCGCTGACGGCCGAGGCGGCCCCGGCCTTCTCCGGGGGTGCCGCGCCGACGACCAGGTCGGTGCCGAGGGCCATGGTGGGGCCGACGCCGAGGTAGACCAGGACGAATCCGGTGACCAGCAGGCCGATGCCGTCGTCGACCTGGGCGAGCAGGAGGTAGCCGAGGGTGGAGACGGCCAGTGAGGCGGCGACGGTGCGTCCGGCGCCGACGCGGCGGGCGATGAGCGGTGCGGTGAGCGAGGAGACGACCAGGGCGCCGGCCGCGGGCAGCAGCCAGAGCCCGGCCCGCAGCGGCGACTGGCCGGCCACGAGCTGCAGGTACTGGGTGATGAAGAGGTAGATGCCGCCGACGGCGCCGGTGCTGACCAGCAGGACGACCAGGGCGCCGCGGAAGGCGGGGGCGGCGAACAGGCGCAGGTCCAGCAGCGGGTGCTCCAGGATCCGCTGCCTGCGGACGAACAGCACGCCCGCCGCGATGCCGACCAGGATCGCCGCGGCGGGTGCGGCGGAGAATCCGTGTGCGGGCAGTTCCTTGATGCCGTAGGTGATGGGGAGCATGGCGGTCAGTGACAGGGCGACGCTGGGCAGGTCGAGGGGGCCGCCGCCGGGGTCGCGGAATTCGGGCAGCAGCACGGGCGCGGCGGCCAGCAGGAGCACCATGATGGGGACGCCGAGCAGGAAGACCGAGCCCCACCAGAAGTTGTCCAGCAGCACTCCGCCCAGGACGGGGCCCAGGGCGACGCCGGCGGAGAACATGGTGGCCCACACGCCGATGGCCATGCCGCGTTCGCGGGGGTCGCGGAACATGCTGCTGATCAGGGAGAGGGTCGAGGGCATCAGGGTGGCGCCGGCGATGCCCATGACGGTCCGGGCGGCGATCAGCAGTTCGGGGCCGGGTGCGTAGGCGGCGAGGGCCGAGGCGGCGCCGAAGGCGGCGGCGCCGGCCGTCAGGAGCCTGCGGCGGCCGATCCGGTCGCCGAGGTTGCCCATGGTGACCAGGAACCCGGCGATCATGAATCCGTAGACGTCGATGATCCAGAGGAGTTCGGTGCCGCTGGGGTCCAGGGCGGCGCTGATATGCGGTACGCCCAGGTGCAGGACGGTGATGTCCAGGGAAAGGAGCAGGGTCGGTAGCGCCAGGACGGCCAGGCCCAGCCATTCCTTGGGGCCCGCCTTGGGGTTCGCGGACATGGGGTCGTTCACCTTTCGCTGGTGGTGGCGGCGGTTCGGGCGAGGCGCAGGGCGCGTCCCCAGCACACGAGGCGGTCGAGCATCGCGTCGGCTGTCGCGCTCGCGGAGGCGAAGTCGGGGCCGGGCGTGTGGAGGCTGACGCCGTCGCGCAGTGTCAGCGCCTCCAGCCCGGCCAGGACGAGGCGGAGTTGCTCGACCGCGAGCAGCCCCCCGGTGGTGGCGTCGTGGGAGACGAACGCCACCGGTTTGGCGGCCCACTCCCGCCGGTACCAGTCGAGGGTGTTCTTCAGCGAGGCGGGCAGGCCGCGGTTGCATTCGGCGAGGATCAGCACGAACGCGTCGGCGGAGGCCAGCCACGGCGCCAGGTCGGCCACGGCGGCGGGACGCTCGCCGGTCTCGGCGGGCCTGGCGTCGGGAAGGCGGGCCTCGGCCAGGTCGATGAGGTCCAGGGCGATGTCGCCGCGGCCGCCGGCCCGGTCGGCGAGCCATGCGGCCATCGCTCGTCCGCACGGACCGAGCTGGGTGCTGCTCATCAGCGCCGCCACCCGCACCGGTGACGTGTTCATCGGGCCACCTCCTTGCCGGGCTCCTTGCCGGTGCGGCTCCACACTCGCCAAGACCGCGCACGGAACGCTGGGGGTCGGCTGGGGGTCCGCCGGGTTAGCGTTGGATCATGCGTTTCGGGGTGCTCGGTCCGCTGGCCGTGTGGACGGACGAGGGGACGCGGGTCCGCGTTCCCGAGCTGAAGGTCCGGGCGCTGCTGGCCGCCGTGCTGGTCCGGCCGGGGCACGCGGTGCCGGCCGACCGGCTGGCCGACGACCTGTGGGCGGGCCGCCCGCCGGGCAACCCCGTGAACACGCTGCAGACCAAGGTCTCCCAGCTCAGGCGGGTGCTGGAGCGGGCCGAGCCGGGAGCGAAAGGGCTGGTGCGGTTCGAGGCCGGGGGATACCTGCTGGCGGTCGAGCCCGAGGCCGTGGACGCCGGGCGGTTCGCCGCGCTGCTGGCCCGGGCGCGGGCGAGCGCCGACACCCGGACCAGGGCCGCCCTGCTGTCGGACGCGCTGGCGCTGTGGCGCGGTCCCGCGTTCGCCGACTTCGCGGACGACGCCTTCGCCCGCACCGCCGCCGCCGCGCTGGAGGAGCAGCGGCTCACGGCGCTGGAGGAGCAGGCGGAGGCGCGTCTGGACCTCGGCGAGCACGGCATCCTGGCCGGGGAACTGGCGGACCTGGTGGCCGCGCACCCCTGGCGGGAGCGGCTGCGGGCCGCCCACCTGCGGGCGCTCTTCCGCGCGGGCCGCCAAAGCGACGCCCTGGCCCGATACGCCGACTACCGCACCCGGCTCGCCGACGAACTCGCACTCGACCCGGGCCCCGAACTGGCCGCCGTCCACCAGGCGATCCTGGAGCAGGCGCCCGAGCTGGCCGGGAGCGCGCCGCCCGCCACGTCGGCCGCGCACCCCCGCACCAACCTGCCCGCGGTGCCGAGCGAGCTGGTGGGGCGCGAGCGGGACGTGGAGGAGGTCCGGGAGCGTCTTGACCGGTCACGGCTGGTGACGCTGACGGGGCCGGGCGGGGTCGGCAAGACGTCGCTCGCCCTGGCGGTGGCGGCCGGGGCGGCCGGCGCCCACCCCGACGGCGTCTGGCTCGTCGAGGTCGGCTCTTGCGGCGGCGTG
Source organism: Actinomadura sediminis (assembly GCF_042675525.1). Taxonomy (NCBI): domain Bacteria; kingdom Bacillati; phylum Actinomycetota; class Actinomycetes; order Streptosporangiales; family Thermomonosporaceae; genus Actinomadura; species Actinomadura sediminis. The sequence continues at coordinate 21,301 of NZ_JBHTJA010000026.1, read as the reverse complement.
CCGGACCTGGCCGATTCCGTCGCGGCGACCCTGGAGATCCGGGAGGGCGCGGCCGGGACCGGCGACCCGGTCGAGCGGCTCGCCGCGGCCCTGCGCGGCCGGAACCTGCTGCTCGTCCTGGACAACTGCGAGCGTCTCGTCGACGCCGCCGCGACGCTGGTAGGGCGGCTGCTGCGGGACGCCGCCGGGCTGCGCGTCCTGGCGACCTGCCGGGAGCCGCTCGCGGTGTCCGGCGAGGCCGTGCACGCCGTGCGGCCGCTGCCGGTCCCCGCCCCCGGCACGGCCGACCCCGCCGCGCTGCGGCGCTCCGCGGCGGTGCGGCTGTTCGTCGGCCGGGCGGCCGACGCGGCGCCCGGGTTCGCCCTGGACGCCCGCAACGCCGAGGCCGTCGCGACCGTCTGCCGCAGGCTCGACGGGCTCCCGCTGGCGCTGGAGCTCGCGGCCGCGCGGGTACGGGCGCTGGGGGTGGGGGAGCTGGCGCGGCGGATGGACGACCGCTTCCGGGTCCTCGGCGGCGGCGGCCGCCGCGACGCGCCGGCCCGGCAGCGCACGCTTCGCGCGGTGATCGACTGGAGCTGGGATCTGCTGGACGGTCCGGAGCGCACGGTGCTGCGCAGGCTGGCGGTGCATCCGGACAGCTGCACGCTCGACGCGGCGACCGTCGTCTGCGGCGAGGACGATCCCGCCGCCGGACCCGACGTCCTCGACGTGCTCGCCCGGCTCGTCGACCGCTCTCTGGTCGTGGCCGCCGAGGGGCCCGGCGGTACCCGGTACCGGCTGCTGGAGTCGGTCGCCGCCTACTGCGTCGAGCGGCTGCGCGAGGCCGGCGACCTGGAGCCGGCGCGTCGGCGGCACGCGGCGTACTACACCGCGCTCGCCGAGCGGGCATGGCCGTCCCTGCACGGCCCCGACCAGCGTCGCCTGCTGCTGCGGCTGGACGCCGAGGCGGCGAACCTGCGCCGGGCGCTGGCCACCGCCGCCGAGTGCGGCGACGCCGGGCAGGCCCTGCGGCTGGCCAACGCGCTGTCCTGGCCGTGGTTCCTGCGCGGCCGCTACGGGGAGGCGCACCGGATGCTGGAGACCGCCCTGGAGGTCCCCGCCGCCGCGGAGAGGGACGAGCACGCGGCCGCCCGCGCGCAGGCCGCCGCGTGGCGCGCCGGGCTGGCCCTGTTCACCGGCGGGAAGCGGGAGGGCACCGGTATCGAGGCGTGGCGGGACATGGCCGCGGCGGGGAGCACCGAAGCCGCGCGGGCGCGCGCGGCGTGGTTCCTCGCGCACGCCCACGTCCACTTCGGGAACCTGTCGGTGAGCCGCGAGCTGGCGGCCGAGGCGATGGCCGGAGCCCGCGCCGCCGACGACCCGTGGACGCTGGCGGCCGTGCTGAGCACCCGGGCCGTCCATGCGCTCTTCAGCGGCGACCTGGCACGGGTGCGCCGCGACGGTGCGGAGAGCCTGCGCGTCTTCGAGGAACTGGGCGACCGGTGGGGGCGGCTGGCCGCCTCCGGCCACCTCGCGGCGCTGGCCGGGATCAACGGCGACTACGACGAGGCCACCCGGCTGCATCGCGACGCGCTCCACGCCGCCGAGGACCTCGGACTGTGGAGCGACGTCTCCGAGCACCTCGCCGGGCTCGGCCGGATCGCGCTGCTGCGGGGCGACGACGCGCAGGCGGCGGAGCTGCACGAGCGGGCGCTGCGCCTGGCGCGCGAGCAGTCCGACGTCGGCGGGCAGGAGTACGCGGCGGTCGGGCTGGGGCTGCTGGCCCGCCGCCGGCATCGTCTCGACGACGCCGAGCGGCACCTGCTTCCCTGGCTGGAGTGGAACCGCACGCTGGACGCCGACCAGGGGCGGGCGCTGATCCTGGCCGAACTCGGCTTCGTCGCCGAGCTGCGCGGCGATGCCGGCCGGGCGCGCGTCCTGCACCTCGAAGGGTTGGCCGCCGCACGGCGGATGGGCGACCCCCGGGCCGTCGCGCTGGCGGTCGAGGGACTGGCGGGCGCCCTGTCGCTGGCGGGCGACGCGCCCGGCGCCGTCCGGCCGCCCGCCGCCGCGGCGGCGCTGCGCGCGGGGGTGGGCGCGGCCCTGCCCCCCGCCGAGCGCGGCGACGTCGACCGCGTCGGCGCCAGGCTGCGGGACGTCCTCGGCGAGGAGGCGTTCGCCGCGGAGCACGCCGGCGGCGCGGACGGCGACCTGGACGAGCTGCTGCGGGACGTCTGACCACCCGCCGGGACGCGGGGCGGGCGGCCGGCATCTTTGCGATGCTACGGCGATGGCCCGCAATCTGCCGATCATCGGCATTTCGTGTTATCCGCCGCGTTCCGGGGCGTCTCCTGAGGAGCACCCGGAAGGACGGTGAAGCCCGTGCCCGAGGACGTGGCACCGCTCGTGCGGGCGGCGCAGGACGGCGACCCCGCGGCCAGGAACGCCCTGGTCGCCGAACACCTCCCGCTCCTCTACAACGTGGTCGGCTGGGCCCTCGACGGCCACGCCGACGTGGACGACGTCGTGCAGGAGTCGCTGCTGCGCGCGCTCGGCGGCCTCGACGGCCTGCGCGAACCCGCAAGCTTCCGCTCCTGGCTCGTCTCCATCGCCATGAACCAGGTCCGCAGCCGGTGGGCGGCGCTGCGCCGGCGCGCCCCCGTCGACCCGCACGCCCTGGCGCGGCTCGCCGAGCCCGTCCCCGACTTCGCGGAGACGGCCGTCCTGCGCCTCGAACTCGCCGGGCAGCGCCGCGAGGTCGCCGACGCCACCCGCTGGCTCGACCCCGGCGAGCGGGACGTCCTCGCCCTCTGGTGGCTCGAGGCGTCGGGCCACCTCACCCGCCGCGAACTCGCCGACGGGCTCGGCGTGAGCCCCGCGCACGCCGCCGTCCGGGTGCAGCGCATGAAGGCGCAGCTCGCGACGTGCCGCGCCGTCGTCCGCGCGCTCGCGCCGCCCCGCTGCGACGCGCTCGTCCTCGACCGGTGGGACGGCCGCCCGTCGCCGCTGTGGCGCAAGCGCATCGCGCGGCACGTCCGCGAATGTCCCGCGTGCGCCGACCGGGGCCGCGACCTCCTCCCGCCCGAGGCGCTCCTCGCCGGGCTCGTCATGGTCCCGCCGCCGGACGCCTTCGACCTCGCCTCGGCGGCGTCCGCGGCCGGCGCCGGCACCGGCGGGACGACGCGCGCCGGGTGGGCGGCGGCGGCCGTGGCGCTCGCGATCGCCGCCGCCGTGACCGTGTGGAGCCTGCACGAACCGCCGCCCCCGCCGCCCCGCACCCTCGACTCCGCACCCGTCCAGCGGACGCCGTCCCGGACGCCCGCCCCCGCGACGACGCCCGCGAAGGACCACCTCGCCCCGCCCCCGCCCGCCGCGCCGCCGACCGTCGAGGAGCAGGTCGTCCGGCTCGTCAACGCCGAACGCGCCCGCGCGGGCTGCCGCCCGCTGACCGTCTCGCCCGCGCTGCGCGAGGCCGCACGCGCGCACTCGTCCGACATGGCCGCCCGCCGCGCCCTCGGCCACCGCGGCGCCGACGGCGGCGGGCCGGGCGACCGGATCGCCGCCGCCGGATACCGCTGGACCCGGTGGGCGGAGAACGTCGCGCAGGGCCAGCCGACGCCCGGCCGCGTCGTCGCGTCCTGGATGGGCAGCCCGGGGCACCGCGCCAACATCGTCGACTGCGACCTCCGGCAGATCGGCGTCGCGGTGGCGCGGGGCCCCGGCGGCCCCTGGTGGACGCAGGTGTTCGCGACCCCCCGCTGATCAGCGGGCCCCGAACACCTGCGTCCAGTACGGGCCGCCCGCCTCGACGACCCCGACGCCGATCTCGTCGAACGCGCAGTTCAGGATGTTCGCGCGGTGGCCGGGGCTGTTCATCCACGACTCCATCACGCGCTCCGGGCTCGGCTGCCCCTTCGCGATGTTCTCCCCGTACGTCGACCACCGGTACCCCGCCGACCTGATCCGGTCGCCCGGGCCGTCCCCGTCCGGGTCCGTGTGGTCGAAGAAGCCGCGCGCCGCCATGTCCGCCGAATGCCCCCGCGCCGCCCGGTCCAGCAGCGCGTTGCCGCGCACCGGCCCGCACCCCTTCCCGGCCCGCGCCTCGTTCACGAGCGCCACCACCCGCGCCGCGACCGACCCGCCCGCCGGGGCCGTCCGCCGCGGCGCGCTCGTCCGTCCGGTCGGCGCCGGTTCGGGCGTGCGCGTCCGCGCGGGCTTCCGCGAGTCCCGCTGGACGGGCGCGGACGCGCGGGCCGCACCGGCCGGCGGTTCCGGTTCCGTCCGCGACGGTTCCGGTGACGCGGTGGCCGGCGACGCGGGGCCCGGTGACCGGGTCGCCGCCGGCGCCGGTGTGCGCGCGTGCCCCGCGAGCGTCCCGTCCGGCTCGTCCCGCACCAGGCCCACGACCGTCCCGGCGACCGCCCCCGCCACGAGGAGCCCCGCCGCGCCCACGGCCGTCCACACGACGGCCCGCTCCGACGCCCGCCGCGGCCCGCGCCCGTCCCGTTCCCTCATCGCTTCCACGTCCCTTCCGTGTACGGATCACGACGCAGACCCGCGTGCGGGACGGCGATAACGGAAATCTGCGGAAATCCGCCATACCATTCCGTATGGTATGGTCCGGAGAAACGATCAAGGCGGTGACATGGCGAGCAGGCACGACTGGCTCGAAGCGGGGATCGGGATCCTGGCCGAGGACGGCGCCCCCGCGCTGACCCTCGAACGCCTGACCGACCGCCTCGACCTCACCAAGGGGTCCTTCTACCACCACTTCAAGGGCATGGCCGGATTCAAGACCGACCTGCTCGCGTACTACGAGAGCGAGCACACCAGCCGCTTCATCCAGGACGCGGAGTGCGCCGGCGAAACGGCCGGGACCAAGCTGCACCGCCTCATGGAACTGGTCCTGGCGGCCAAGGGCGACAGCGACGACCTGGAGAACGCCATGCGCGCCTGGGCCCTGCAGGACGACGAGGCCCGCGCGCTCCAGGAACGCGTCGACCGGCGGCGCATCGACTACCTGCGAACGCTGGTGCGCGGCCTCGACACGGCGGACCGGGATCCGGGGCCGCTCGCCCGCCTGTTCTACCTGCTGCTGGTGGGGGCCCAGCAGCTCGTCCCGCCGGTGCCCGCCGAGGAACTGCGAGAGATCTACACGCTGGCGCTGCGCCTGGCGCCGCAAGAGAACGGACGGACGTCATGAGCGCACTGGCCCGGTGGACGCCCCGGCTGATCATCGCGACCGCGCTGCTGCACTTCGGGTGGGCCTTCGCCCAGCCGAACGCCTGGGCGGACATCGCCGGGGACGGCTTCGTCCGCACCGCCGTCGACACCGACGCCCCCGGCTACTTCGAACGCGAAGCCAGCATCTGGTTCATGAGCGCCGGCATCGCCCTGCTCGCGATCGGCACGCTGACCCGGCACGTACTGCGCGCGACCGGCCGCCTCCCGGCCCAGGTCGGCTGGTACCTCCTGGCCCTGGGCGTCCCCATGTGCGCCATCTACTTCCCGGTCACCGGCAGCTGGGCCCTCCTGATCATCGGCCTCCTCGCCCTGTACGCCGCCCGCCGCCCCGCACCCGCCGACCGGCGGCGCGACGCTCAGGAACCGAGGGCGCCGCTCGCCGAGGACAGGGGCACCGGGGTGAACATCGGCGGCTCGTCGGACGGGTCCAGCGCGGTCGGCCCGTAGAGCCAGTCCACGAACGAGTAGTCGTAGGTGTCGCGCTCCCGCAGCAGGACGTTGCGCCGCAGCCGCGGCCGTCCGTCCAGATGCCACAGCTCCCCCCACGCGCGCGAAGTGGTGAGGACGCGGCGGCAGTGCTCGGGACGCACGGCGTCGTAGGCCGCGAAGACGGCCCGCCAGTCCACCGACCCGTCGCCGGACCGGTGCCGGGCGACGTGCTCGCCGAGCACCCAGCCGTCCTCGATCGCCATGATCGCGCCCTGGGCGATGTACTGCAGCGGGGGATGGGCGGCGTCGCCGAGCAGCGCGATGTCGCCGTCCACCCACGACATGATCGGATCGCGGTCGTACATCCGCCACCACCGGTCGCGCCACATGTCGGACAGCCCGTCGCGGACGAACGCGCAGGTGTCCGCGAAGGCCGCGTCCAGTTCGTCGGGCGTGCCCCAGTCGTCCTCGCCCGCGAGCGCCTTGGGGGACTCGAAGACGGCCACCTGGTTGAGCAGCTCGCCGCCGCGCAGCCCGTAGTGGACGAAGTGGCAGCGGGGGCCCACGTACACGGTCACCTCGGACAGGTCGACCCCCGCCGCCCGGCCGGTCGAGGCCGGCGTGGTGCCGCGGTAGGCGACGTACGCCGACGAGACCGGACGATCGTCCACCAGCAGGCGCCGCGCCACCGAGTGCAGCCCGTCGGCCGCGATGACGACCCGCGCCCGCTCGACGCGTCCGTCCGCGAGCGTCACGCGGGCGCCGTCCCCGGTGTTGGCGTAGCCGACCGCCTCCCGCGCGGTCAGCAGCTCGACGCCGGCGCGCTCGCAGGCGCGCAGCAGCATCGCGTGCAGGTCGCTGCGGTGGATGACCAGGTAGGGGAAACCGTAGCGGCGCTCGAGGTCGCGCAGGTCGAGGCGGGTCAGCTCCGCGCCGTCGACGGCGTCGCGCATGATCATCGCGTCCGGTGCGACGCCCCGGCCGCGGGCCTCGTCCAGCAGGCCGTAGTCGGCGAGGATGCGGGTGCAGTTGGGGGCGAGCTGGATGCCGGCGCCGACCTCGCCGAAGGCGGGCGACCGTTCCAGCAGCCGGACGGCGAGGCCGCGGCGGGCCAGCGCGTACGCGGCGCCCAGCCCGCCGATGCCCCCGCCGACGATCAGCACATCAGGGTCGTTCATGATCTCCGCTCTCTGGATCGCGTCACAGCCAGGGGCCGAGGACGGGGGCGTCGGCGAGGGCGTGCGGCCGTCCGGCCAGCCAGGCGGCCACCTCGGACGGCGGCCCGTCCGGCAGCGCCGAGGCGTCCAGCCCGCGCTTGGCGACGATGTCGGCGGCGAGCGCCCGGAGGAAACCGTCCGGCAGGTCGGCGAAACGGACGCCGGTGCCCAGGTCGACGGCATGGACGAGCACCTCGCGCGCACGCAGCCAGGGCACCTCGGCCGCGGGGACGGTACGGCCCTGCGCCGTGACCACCTCCCGTTCCCACTGACGCTCGGTCAGCGCCTCCATGCCCGTGCGCAGCGCCGCGCAGGAACGCGCCAGCCACTCGGCCAGCTCCGCGCCGCCCATGCGGCCGCCGCGCTCGATCCCGGCCGCGCGCTCCTCGGGCGAGGCGTACATCGGGGTCTCCTCCCCGGTGGACGCCCAGCGCACCAGGTTGCCGAGCGCATCGGCGTTCGCCGCGACGTGGGCGACCAGGTGCCCGCGCGTCCAGCCGGGCAGCAGGCTGGGCTCGCCGAACCCGCGATCGTCCAGGTCGCGGACGGCGTCCGCGAACAGGCCGGTGCCCGCGTGCGTCCAGCGGAGGGCGTCGGCCGCCGAGCGGGCCATCAGGCGTCCCCGACGATGCGGTTGATGCAGGCGCCGACACCCTCGACCTCGGTCACCACCGTCTCGCCGCCGGTCAGGTACACCTTCGGGTCGCGCGCGTGCCCGACGCCGGCGGGGGTGCCGGTCGCGATCAGGTCGCCGGGCCGCAGCCGAACGATCGTGGACACGTACCTCACCAGGAAGACGGGGTCGAACAGCAGTGTCCCGGTGTCGTCGGCCTGCATCACCCGGCCGTCCACGACCGTCCGCACCTGCAGCGCGGGACGGACGCCGCCGACCTCGTCCGGCGTGACCAGGTAGGGGCCGACGGGGGTCGAGGAGTCCCAGATCTTGCCCTGGGTCCACTCGATGGTGCGGAACTGCCAGTCCCGCACGGAGATGTCGTTCATGACCGTGAAGCCCGCGATCGCCGACTCGGCCCGCGCGTCGTCGGCGCGGCGCACGTCCCGTCCGATGACGATCGCGAGCTCCACCTCCCAGTCGAGCGCCTCGGTCTCGGCGGGCTTGACCACATCGTCGCGGGCGCCGATCAGGGTGTCGGCGAACTTGGGGAAGAGCGTCGGATAAGCCGGAAGCTCGCGGCCCATCTCCTCGATGTGGTTCCGGTAGTTGTGGCCGACGCAGACCACCTTCGACGGGCGCGGCACGACGGGGGCGAAGTCGGCGTCCGCGGCGTCGTGGACGGTGCCGGAGGCGTTCGCCGCGCGGGCCCGCCAGTCCGGGTCGTCCAGCAGGACGCCCAGGTCGGCGGCGCCGAGGTCGACGAGCCCGCCGTCGTCGAGACGGACGGCGCGGGTGCCGTCGGCGGTGCGGATGGTGGCGAGTCTCATCGGCCGTCCTCGGTGTCGCGGTGGAGGTGGAGCGCCTCGAACACGGGCGCGTCGGTGAAGCGGAACAGGTCCAGGGCACCGGAGTCGGAATCGGACGGCCCGGCCTCGGACCGCACCGAGAACGGCGCCCACGACGGGACGACGAAGAGGTCCCCGCGCGTCACCGACCAGGCGCGGTCGCCGACCGTCACCGTGCCGGAGCCGTCGAACACCTGGTACACGCCGGAGCCGGTCTCCCGGACCGGGGCCGTCTCGGCGCCCCGGACGACCCGGTGGAACTCGGCGCGCACGGTGGGGAGCACGTCGCCCCCGTCGACCGGGTTGCTGTACCGGACGGCGGCGTGGCCCGGCTCGACCACGCCGCCGTGCCCCTCCCTTTCGAGCGCGAGCTGATCGGCCAGCGCGCGGTCGGTGTACTCCCACTTGTAGGAGAGCAGCGGCGTCCCGGGGGCGGTGCGGCCGGCGCCGACCGGGCGCAGTCCCGGGTGGCCCCAGAGCCGTTCGGAGCGCGACCGCTCGGGGGTGGTCCGCTCCTCCTCGGAGAGCTCCTCGCGCCCGAACTCGAAGAACTGCGACTCGGTCAGGTACTGGAACGGGATGTCGAGGCCGTCGATCCAGGCCATCGGCCGGTCGGTGGCGTTGTGGTGGGCGTGCCAGTTCCAGCCGGCCTGCGGGAGGAAGTCGCCGCGGTTCATCGGCACCGGATCCCCGCCGACGACCGTCCACACGCCGGAGCCCTCCACCACGAAGCGGAAGGCGTGCTGCGTGTGACGGTGCTCGGGCGCGTCCTCGCCGGGCAGGAGGTACTGGATCGCCGCCCAGAGGGTCGGCGTCGCGAACGGCCGGCCGTCCAGACCCGGATTGGCCAGCGCGATCGCCCGCCGCTCGCCCCCGCGGCCGACCGGGACGAGCCGTCCGGCCTCCCCGGCGAGGCGGGCCAGCCGGTCCCACCGCCACACGTGCGGGACGGCGCGGGAACGCGGACGGACCGGCATCAGGTCGCCGATCTCCGTCCACAACGGTACGAGCAGTTCGGCTTCGAAGCCGCGGTAGAGATCCTCGAGTTCCGGGGTGACGTCCGGTTGCCCGGGCGCGTCGACGGCCCGGAGCCGCACAGGGGTGCTGGTCATGGGGCGATCGTCTCGCCGGTACCCTGCTCAGGAAAAGGAAATTCTGGCATACAGAATCGGAGTGGAATGGACAAGCCGCTCAAAGTGCCGCCCCCGTACGCCATCGCGAGCGTCGACAACGCCCTGCGCATCGCGACGATGCTGCAACTGGAGGGCCCCCTCACGGTCACCGAGGTCGCGCACCGGCTCGGCGTCGCCGCCTCGACCGCGCACCGGCTGCTCGCCATGCTCGTCTACCGCGACTTCGCGGTCCGCGACGCCGACCGCACCTACCGGGTCGGCCCCGTCCTCGAGCTCGCCGCCCACTCGCAGTCGACGGCGGCGCGGCTCCGCGCGGCCGCGCTGCCGCACCTGCACAGACTGGTCGATCTGCTCGACGAGTCCGCCAACCTCACCGTCCGCACCGGCGCCACGGTGCGCTTCATCGCCGGCGTCGAGTCCCGGCAGACCCTCCGCGTGGGCTCCCGCGAGGGCATGGTCTTCCCCGCGCACCGCACCACCGCCGGGCTGCTCCTCCTCGCCGACCTCCCGCCGGACGAACTGCAAGCGCTGTACGCCGGCAAGGAGGACCAGCGCCCGGACATGGACGCCCTCCAGGCCGACCTCGCACGCGTGCGCCGCAACGGATTCGACCTGAACGAGGGCCGCTCCGAGCGGGGCGTCGTCGCCGTCGGCGTCCCCGTGCGCGCACCGGACGGCTCCGTCCTGGCCGGCCTCTCGGTGTCGATGCCCGGCGCGCGGTACGAGAAGGAACGCCTCCCCGCCCTGGTCGGCACCCTCCGCAAGGCCGCCGACGCCCTGGAACGCGACCTGGACGCCCCGCCCCACGAATGACCCGAGGCGGGCCGGCCCCTCAGCTCCGCGCGGCCACGGCGGCGCGCAGGCCCGCCAACCGCGCCTCCCCGAGCGCGGCGATGGCCTCGGCCAGCAGCGTCATCTGGTCGGCGAGGCCGCGCCCGGGCTCGGCCTGCAACGCCACGAACGCGCCGTCGAACCCGGCGATCGCGAAGTAGTCCAGCTCGTCCGCGACGGCCTGGGCGATCTCAGGGCCCTCCGGGGCGAAGGACGCCGCGATCATCCGGTTCATGTGCGCGCGACCGTCGCGCCGCACCTCCTCGATGATGGCCTCCACCTTCGCCTCGGCCGCCTCGGCGCTCATGACGAGGAGCAGGTGCAGGCGCAGGAACTCCGGGCGCGCCAGGAACACCTCGCCGGTGCGCTGAAGGCACCACGTGAGCCGCTCCCGCGGTGCGTCCCCGACCGGCCCGTCCGCCTGCGCCTCCCGCATCGCCGCGAAGAACTCGTAGGCGCCGCGCGCCATGACCGCCGAGAGCAGGCCGGCCTTCGAGCGGAAGTGGTGGTAGACCGCGCTCTTGGGGAGGCCGGTCTCCTTGCTCAGCACCGACAGCGAGGTGGCGGCGTACCCGCGCTCCGCCATGATCCGGGAGGCGACGTCCAGAATCTCGTCCCGGGACCTGCGGCCTCGGCGGTTGCCGTTCTTCTCGCCGTCCACGGCTGAAGCATAAACGCCCTCGGACCCCCTTCGGCGCCCGCCGTTCTGCACAGCAGAATTCTTTGGCGTCGACTCGGCCGAGATGTGAAGGTAGTCACGTTCGTACCGAACGACCGGTACAAAACCGCCCCTGACCGTCCCTCGGAGCCCGCATGCCCCAGCGTTTCGACGCCGACGTCGCGATCGTCGGCTACGGCCCCACAGGTGTGACCGCCGGACTCACCCTCGCGAAACACGGAATCTCGGCCGTCGCGTTCGAGCGGGACGCGCACATCTACCCCCGCGCCCGCGCGGTCACGGTCAACGACTGGACGATGCGGATCTTCCAGAGCCTCGGCATCGACGAGCGGATCGACAAGGTGATCGAGCCGCAGCGGGCGCTGCGCTGGGTGACCTACGACGGCACCGAGATGATGCGGGTCGAGCACCCGCCGTCGTCGCTGGGCGCCAAGGCCCGCTTCTACAACATCTACCAACCGGTCATGGAGGCCGAGCTCCGCGCGTGCGCCCAGGAGCACGGCGACCTGCTCGACGTCCGCTACGGGCTCGCCGTCACCGCGCTGGAACAGGACGCCGACGGCGTCACGGTGACCGCCGCGGACGTCGCGACCGGCGAGACCCGCACCGCGCGCGTCCGCTACGTCATCGGTGCGGACGGCGGCAGCAGCACCGCCCGCGACATGATCGGCAGCCGGCTCCTCGGCGACACGATCGACGTGCAGTGGATCGTCATCGACTGCCGCGTCAAGCGCTGGTGGCCCGACCGCGACTTCCTCACCTTCTGGTCCGACGAACGGCGCCCGGTCGTCGACATCGCGCTCTCCGCCGGAAACCACCGCTGGGAGATCCCGCTCGGGCCGGGTGAGACCGAGGCCGACTTCACGACCGAAGAGGACGTCTGGCCGCTGCTGAAAGCACTCGGCGTCACCACCGACGACGTCTCCGTCCACCAGTGGGCCTTCTACCGCCACCACACCCGGATGGCCGAGACCTGGCGGGCGGGACGCGTGTTCCTCGCCGGAGACGCCGCCCACCTCATGCCGCCCTGGGCCGGGGCCGGAATGCAGACCGGCATCCGGGACGCCCACGACCTCGGCTGGAAGCTCGCCCGCGTCCTGAAAGGCGAACTCCCCGCGAGCTGGCTGGACACCTATGAGGTCGAGCGCCGTCCGAACGCGGCGTTCTTCACCGACCTCGCCGTCCGCCTCGGCCGCGTCATCAAGCAGGAGGCGACGCCCGCGGAGATCGCGGAGTTGACGCGGGTCCCGGAGGACACGGTCACCCCGTTCGAGCCGCCGTTGACCGCGCCGCCCGTCCTTACGGCGGGCTGGCTCCGCGGCCCCGTCGGCGATGCGAGCGTCGTCGGCCGCATGGTCCCGCAGCCCATCGCGGGCGACACCACCGGCCGGATGGCGCGCCTCGACGACCTGCTCGGCGACGGCTTCGTCCTGCTCGGCGCGGACGTCGACCCGGCGGCCCTCCTGTCGGGCGACGAGAAGGCGCAGTGGGACGCGCTCGGCGCCCGCTACATCGCGATCCGCCCCAAAACGGCCTACACGCGGGGACCCGACGAACTCGTCGACCTCGACGAGACCCTGCTTCCGTGGCTCGCACGGTACGGCGCCCGCGCGGTCGCGGTACGTCCCGACCGCTTCGTCGCGGCCGCCGACGTCTCCGGCATCACCGTCCCTGCCTGACCGCGGATTCGACAAACAAGGAGAACGTTCCGATGACGGAAGTCAAAGAACTGGCGTACGTCGTGTACGAGGCGAGCAGCCTCCGCGACTGGGAGCACTTCGCCGTCGACCTGCTGGGCATGCAGCTCGCCGAGAAGAGCGCCGACGCCATCGCCCTCCGCACCGACGAGAAGGCGTACCGCTGGCTCGTCCGGCGCGGCCCCGCCGACGACCTCGCGGCCAGCGGCTACGAGGTCGCGGACGACGCGGCCCTCGACGAGCTCGTCGGCCGCCTCACGGCCGCCGGCGTCGAGGCCGCCGAGGGCGACGCCGCGCTCGCCGCGTCCCGCAAGGTCGACCGCATCGTCGTGACCGCGGACCCGATGGGCAACCGCGTCGAACTGGTCACCGGCTTCGCCGACGCCGCCGCCCCCTTCCGCTCCGGCGTCCTGCTCGGCGGGTTCGTCACCGGCGCCGGAGGCGCGGGCCACCAGGTGCTCCTCGCCAAGGGAGTCGCACGCGACGCCTACCTGGAGTTCTACGAGAACCTCCTCGGCTTCCGGATCTCCGACCGCATCGTCGAGGAACTCGCTCCGGGCGTCTTCGCCGACCTGGTCTTCCTCCGCTGCAACCCGCGCCACCACTCCGTGGCCTTCGGGGACATGCCGCACCCGAAGAGGACCCACCACTTCATGGTCGAGGTCACCGACATCCGCGACGTCGGCATGGCCTACGACCGCTGCATGGACGCGAAGCAGCCGTTCGAGATGACCCTCGGGATGCACCCCAACGACCACATGTTCAGCTTCTACGTCCGGACGCCGTCCGGCTTCAGCGTCGAGTACGGCTGGGGCGGCCTGCTCGTGGACGACGAAACCTGGCAGGTCACAACGCTGGACCGCCTGCACAGCTGGGGCCACCGGCCGCCCGGGGCCGTCGCCGACCTGCTCTCCCACACCACCGGAAAGGGTGCCCACTGATGCCCCTGACCAGCGCGGACACGGCGCGTACAGTCACGACCAAGGACTGGACCCTCCGCTACTACGAGGCGGGCGCAGGGCACCCGGTCGTCCTCCTGCACGGAAGCGGCCCGGGCGCCACGGGCTGGAGCAACTTCTCCGGCAACATCGAACCCCTCGCCGAGCACTTCCACGTGTACGCGGTCGACATGCCCGGCTGGGGCGGATCGGACGCCGCGACGGTCGACCGCCTCGACCACGTCGACGCGGCCGTCCAGTTCCTGGACGCCCTCGGCATCGAGAAGGCCGCGTTCGTCGGCAACTCGATGGGCGGCCAAACCGCCCTCCGGCTCGCGACCGAACACCCGGACCGCATCACGCACCTGGTCACCATGGGCCCGCCGCTGGGCCGCAAGCCCGGCCTCTTCGCCCCCGGCGACGGCCCCTCCGAGGGGCTGAAGGTCCTCATCGAGGCGTACCGGGACCCCGGCCCCGAGAACATGCGCGCCCTCGTCGAGATCATGTGCTTCGACAAGGCCCGATTCGCCACCCCGGACCTCTGCCGCGCCCGCTCGGAAGCCGCACTGGCCCGTCCCGAACACCTGCGCAACTACGTCGAAGGACTCCCGAAGGGCGCCCCGCTCCCCATCTGGGCCGACCTCGCCCTGCTCCCGGACATCCGGGTCCCGACCCTCCTCGTTCACGGCCGCGACGACCGGGTCGTCCCCTTCGAGAACTCCCTCCACCTCCTCGCCGCCATCCCCGACAGCCGCCTGGTCCTCCTCAACCGCTGCGGCCATTGGGCCATGATCGAGCACGCCGACGAGTTCAACGGCCTCGTGACGACCTTCCTCCGCGACACCCCGACTCCCTGATCAGCCCGGCGCGTCCCGCCGGCCGGTGTGCCGGACCTCGAGACGGCGCTGCACTTCGGCCACCGACGTGAGGAGCCCGCGCCGGAGACGGTCCCGGCCGAGGATTTCGGGCGGGTGCCGGAGCGGGACCCTTCAGGACGTTCGGCGGGGCGTGACCTCCATGAGGATGTCCTCGGCCGCCCACAGGACGAACCGTTCGACCGGCGTGACCGTCTGGCCGGGTGCCGCCCGGAACTCGAACCGCTTCAGCAGGACGGCGAGGACGAGCTCGGCCTCGACCATCGCGAGCGCGGCGCCCTCGCAGCTGCGCGGGCCGATCCCGAACGGGATGTAGGCCAGCCGGGGCCGTCCCGCCGACGCCTCCGGGGCGAACCGGCCGGGGTCGAACCGCTGCGGGTCGGGCCAGTACTCGGGGTTCATGTGCACGGCCCAGAACGGGTAGAAGATCGTCGTCCCCGCCGGGACCGTGTACTCGCCGATCGCGACGTCCTCGGTGGCCTCCCGCGCCCCGTACGGCCCCGGCGGGTACAGCCGCATGGTCTCCTTGACCACGGCGTCCAGGTACGTCAGGTGCTTGAGGTCGCCGTACTCGGGGACGGCCCGGTCACCGAGGACGCGGTCGAGTTCGTCCGCGACCCGCGCCGCCGCGTCCGGATGCCGCGCCAGCAGGTACAGCGTCCACGAGATCGCCACGCCGGTCGTGTGGTGGGCCGCCAGCATGGTCATCAGCACCGTGTCGCGGATCCGCGCCGGCGACTCGCCCGCCTCGGCCAGCGCGGCGATCAGGTCGCTGCGGCCGCCCGTCCCGCTCTCGCGATGCGCCTCGAGCACCCGGTCGACGGTCGCGCGCAGGAAGGCGAGCGACTCCTCGCCGCCCTCCCCCCGTTGGAGCTGCGCGGTGAGGACGTCCTCGAACGCGGCCACGACCCGTCCGGCGGTCTCGTCCGCGTCCAGGCCGCTGCCGAGCGCGTACTCGCAGATCATGCGCAGCGACAGCTCGCTCAGATCCCCCTGCAGGGCGACCGGGCCGTCCGCTTTCGCCCACCGATCCGCCAGTTCTGAGGTCAATGTAACGAATTGGGTGAAATGCGCCTCATGTGAAGGCCGTCCGGCCAGCACCGACAACATCACCCGCCGCCACGGGCCGTGCTCGTCCGCCGGGATCGTCTGCAGATTCCCCGACTCCTGCAGCACGGCCAGGAACTCGAACAGCTTCTCCGGGCGCTTATTGATCTTCGCGGTCGCCTCCAGCAGCACCGGGTCGGCGACCGACACCGCCTCGCCCGCGCCGGGCAGCGCGAACCGCGCCACCGGCCCGTACTCCCTGTGCAGTTTCAGCTGGTAATTGTGCAGACCGCCAGCGGCGGCGAGGCCGTCGTCGCCCGCCGGCGGCCCCGGGATCTGCGCCAGACCGTCTCCCATTGCTCCTCCTTTGTGCTCGCAATGTTGACATGTCCCGGCGATCTTCGCGATATGGTCGGGCAAGGAGAGCGATCGGGGAGCAGAAACTGGACACCACGAGGCCGAACGTCCCGCG
Organism: Actinomadura sediminis; assembly: GCF_042675525.1. Taxonomy (NCBI): domain Bacteria; kingdom Bacillati; phylum Actinomycetota; class Actinomycetes; order Streptosporangiales; family Thermomonosporaceae; genus Actinomadura; species Actinomadura sediminis. The sequence goes on along the minus strand of NZ_JBHTJA010000026.1, from coordinate 5,299 downwards.
AATGTACGATTACCTCCTCGGCGGCAAGGACAATTACGCCGTCGACCGGGAGGCCGTGGACGAGGTCGTCCGCCACGCTCCCGACACGCCGTTCATGGCGCGGGAGAACCGTGCCTTCCTGCGCCGCGCCGTCCGCTACCTCGCCCAGGCCGGCATCCGCCAGTTCATCGACATCGGCTCCGGCCTGCCCACCCAGGGCAACGTGCACGAGATCGCCCACCAGGTCGCCCCGGACGCCCGAGTCGTCTACGTCGACAAGGAACCGGTCGTCCTCACCCACGGCCGGGCGCTGCTCGCCGGAACCCCCGGCGTGTCCGTCGTCCAAGGCGACGCGCGCCGCCCCGACGACATCCTGAACGCCCCCGAACTGCGCGCCCTCATCGACTTCGACGAACCCGTCGCCGTGCTCATGCTGGCCGTCCTGCACTTCGTCGGCGACGAGGACGACCCGCCCGGCATCGTCGCCCGTCTCCGCGCGGCGATGGCCCCCGGCAGCCACCTGGCGATCACCCACGTGACCGCCGACTTCGACGCCGACAACCGGGTCCGCGACGCCGGGGCCGTCTACGAGAAGGCCACCTACCAGATCACCCTGCGGTCCCGCGCCGAGGTCGCCCGCCTCTTCGACGGCTTCGACCTCGTCGACCCCGGCCTCACCACCCTGTCGATGTGGCGCCCCGACGACGCGGTCCCGTTCGACGCCGACCGCCAATGGTGTTACGCGGGCGTGGCCCGCAAGACCGACGCCCCCGACCAGGGCGATCGACGGCCCTGACCCTGGGCCGGCCGTCGCCGCAACGGTCCCGGCGTCCGCGTTCACCGGCCGGCGGCCAGCACCGCCGCGAGGCCCTCTCGCAGATCCTTGACGAAATACTCGGGCACCTCCAGCGACGGGAAATGCCCCCCGCTTTCAGGCAAGGCCCACCGGACGATCTGCCGGTACCGCTCCTGCGCCCAGGGACGCGGGCACTTCTCGGTGTCGCGGGGGTACATGGTGAGCGCCGCCGGGACGTCGACCCGAAGTTCGGGGTCGAGCGAGTTGTGGCTCTCGTAGTAAATGCGGGCCGCCGATGCGCCGGTCCGCGTCAGCCAATAGAGGGTGACGTCGTCGAGAACGCTGTCCATGGAGATCGTCTCGAACGGGCTGTCCTCGGTGTCCGACCACTCGGCGAACTTGTCGAGGATCCAGGCGAGAAGCCCGACCGGTGAGTCGACGAGCGAGTAGCCGATGGTCTGCGGCCGGGTCGCCTGCTGCTTCGCGTACGCCGCGCGGTGGCTCCAGAAATCGCGGGTCTCCTCGGCCCACGTGCGCTCGACCGCCGTCAGGCCGTCCGTCGTCAACCCGGGCGGCGCTTCCGCGAACGTCGTGTGGATACCGAGAACGTGCGCCGGGAACCTGCCGCCGAGGACCGTGGTGATGTTCCCGCCCCAGTCGCCGCCGTGGGCCGCGAACTCGCTGTAGCCGAGCCTCCCCATCAGCTCCACCCACGCGGCAGCGATCTTCTCGGTGCCCCATCCGGTCGTGGCCGGCTTGTCGCTGTGACCGAACCCCGGTAGCGACGGAACCACGACGTGGAACGCCGGCGCGTCCGCATCGTCCGGATCCGCCAGCTCGTCCACGACATCGATGAACCGGACAATGCTGTCCGGCCACCCGTGCGTCAAGACCAAAGGAGTGGCGTCCGCGCGCGCGGACCGGCGGTGCAGGAAATGGATCCCCAGTCCGTCAATGGTCGTGCGGAATTGGCCGATGCGATTGAGGCGCTCTTCGAACGGCCGCCAGTTGTACTCGGTGCGCCAGTAGTTCACGACATCGACGAGGTCGGCGAGCGGAACGCCCTGCTCCCAACGTCGACGGCCGGGCGCCGCACGGACCGTCTCGGCCTCCGGCAGCCGCGCCGCGTCCAGTCGCGCACGCAGATCATCGAGATCGGCGTCGGGTGCATGGGTTTCGAACGCATGCACGTCGCCGGACGGACGGGACATGAGACCTCCTGGGCCATCGCGGAACCGGCCCGCATCGCGAACCGGCTAAGACGGTTCTAACAGGCCCGCGGCCGGCATGCAACCGGCTAAGGTGGTTCCATGCGTGCCGGCTTCCCCGACTTCCGCCTCGGCAGCGTGCTGGCGACCAGCTTCACGGCGACTCTGACGGAGCGGTGCGGCGACGCCGTGGAGCGCATTCCCACGCCGCGGCGACTCGTCGACTGGCTGGCGGTGAACGGCCTGGCCGTGGAGTCCTGCACCCCTGCCCAGCTCGACCTCGCCCGGGAACTGAGGGAGGCGATCCACGCCGCCGCGACGGCGGCCGCGGTCGGGGACGCTCTCCCCGCGGCCCCCGTCCGAGTCATCAACGACCGCAGCGCCGAGGGCCGCGCCGCCGCGATCCTGACGCCCGACGGCAGGCGGCAATGGCGGCTCGGTCCGGCCACCCGCGTGGAAGACGCCCTCAGCGTGATCGCCGCCGATGCGATCGGCATCATCGCAGGCGAACGAGACGGGAGGCTGGCCCTGTGCGCCTCACCGACCTGCCGAGCCGCCTTCTTCGACACCAGCCAGAGCCGCACCCGCAAATGGTGCGACATGAACACGTGCGGGAACCGTCAAAAGAAAGCACGCTTCAACGCCAAGCAGCGCAACGCCCCCAAACCAGCAGAGTGATCGCACCGGACGTCATGGCTCTCGGTAGGCGCCTCGTTATGCCGCGGCGCCGCTCAACATTCCCGTCACACATGGGACCGTCAGAGGCAGGCAAGGCCGAGTTGTGTCCAGCCCCATGACTCGCACCGGTTGGAACCGCGACGGGGAACCGTGCGCATGGCTGCACGCACCACGAAGCTTCGCGGATCCGCGAAGTGCACGACGTCCTGCGGAATACGGACAAAGGCCGAGCAGGCCAGCGCCGGGCCGAGGGAAGGCCGACACCTGAGGTGAAACCAACAGGCAACGCGGGGCCCGATGCGCCGTTCCCTGTCCGCACGGTGCCCAGGGCCTGGACGTCGTCGGCCGCAGGGTCTCACCGTATTGCCATCCCCGCGCTACATCTGTAGCGTGATCACCACTGGCGCCGCTTGAGTGAACGGGTGGTCGGCTCGCTGTCGCGAGACGGTAACGCGATCGATGTGCTCCTAGGGGCCGTCGCAACTCATGCGGCCATTGACGCAGGAAAAGGGGGGCAATCGACCCAACGGCAACTCTCCCAAAACCCAGTCCAGACCCTCGTTGAGTGCGGGCCGCACTCAACTCGGTCAACTGTGTGCATATTGCACGCGGCTTCTCTTCGCCCCAAAAAGGGGGAACACCATGGAATCTCGATCGTCACGCAACATGGCCGTTATCGCTGCCGCGGCCGCGACGCTTGCCGCTGCCGCGGTCGCCATTCCCGCCGACGGCGTCACCCGGCAGGACAGCGCGACCGGCATCGCGACGCCCGACCACATGAAGACCGCGACGCCGGATCACATGAAGATCGCGACACCGGACCACATGTTCTGAGGCGGAACGGGGCAAGGAGGCAATGATGACCGGCCCCGCTTCCTCAACTGCGGAAACCGTCATCAGCCGTATCGCCGAGACCGGCCAGCGGCTGGTCCGCTACTGGGAACGGCATCGCGATGGTGTGCTCCTGCCTGGTTGGCACGCGCCCTTCCAGCCGCTCGGCGAACTGCTGCCCGCGCGTGATGCCCAGTTCGCGGAGCGGAACCCGCAAATGGTGCCCCTGCTGTGGTATCCGGCCCTGCGCCGGGGACCGGAGGCCGGGCCGGTCATCGACGTCTTCGACCATCTGCCGACGGACCACGATGCCGCCTCCGCGATGATCCGGCGGCAGGAACTCTCCCGGGTCTACAGTTGGGCGATCGCCTCGCGCACGGTCCTCGACTGGTTCGCGGACCGGCTCTCCGGCCGTGGTCTGCTGGAGGTCGGGGCAGGTAGCGGCTACTGGGCCTGGCTATTGCGGGCGCATGGCATCGATGTGTTGGCGACCGACTCCGTCACCGACCGCAACGGCTATACCGATCGATTCCGCTACACCGATATCCAGACCGCCACGGCAGTGGACGCCGCCCGGCGGCACACCGACCGCGTCCTGGCCATCATCTGGCCTCCCCAGCGGGATCCGATGGCCACGGAGGCCCTGCGCGCCTACGAGGGCCCCGGACTCTTCTACATCGGTGACCGTCCGGGTGGCCTGTGCGCCGAGCCTTCGTTCTTCGCGGAACTGGCCGAACACTGGCGTCCGGCGTCCCGGTGTCCCCTCTCGCTGCGGTGGCTGGGCTATCACGACGAGGCGACGTACTACGTACGGAGAACCCCCGGCCACCACCGTCCACGTGCATGACCGGCTCTTACCGTTCGGTCGTCCCGTAGACGACAGGCGTGCTCATCTCTCGACAAGGCCCGGTGGCCGGGCGTGACGACCGGGAGCGCCATCGGTCGTCACGACCGTTGATCCTGTGCACCGGCAGCTCCAGGCTGCCCGTCGGCAGATACGTCGCGCAGGGGCAGCCGGACGAGGCCGAGCACGACGCATCGTTACCCGGTGCGGGCGAGGTCGTGCGCGACGCTCTGGACCGCCCCGGACGGCAACCGTCCGATCGACGTCAGCGTTCCGGCCGGAGATCCGCTACGACAAACGAACAGACCGCACGCAACGGGCACGGCGCTACGGCTACCGTCATGTTCCCACCTCCCAAGGCGCTGTAGGCATGAGCACGAGGCACTCCAGCGCGGCTCTGCGGGCCTCTTCCCACAGCGGCAACAACATGATGGCTTCGTCAGTCCATGCGCCGGGAGCGTCGCTCAGTTGATCCAACAGGTGGTCGAGAGCGTCTAGACGTGAGCGCAGTTCCGGGGAAACCCACCCGGCTTCTTCGCTGCGCCACAGGACCGGGTACCCGGCCTCCCACATGAAACATTCGTGCACGTCAGGGTCGCGGATCTGATCCTGAGCGTTCATCGCGACTCTCGCAACGCTGTCTCTTAAAATCGACCAGAACACCCGTGCTTGCCGGTCGGCCTCCTCAGCGGTTTCCACCGTGTCCACGGTAGTCCTCAAACCTCCGGCTCACACTGCACGAAGCAAGGGCGTCCATGACTCACATGAGCGAACGAGAACAAGCTCTACGGCTTCACGATGCGGCCGCACTTTGGAGCGTGGGAATCGGCGACCCCTGGGATGTGGTCATGGCGGCCTGCGAGGCTGGGAGTGTCCAGTTAACGGTGTAACTTGATCTTGCTCGGGTCAGTTGCGGGTGGTGGTGAGGCGGCCTTCGAAGGCGATGTCGAAGGCGTTGAGGGC
>NZ_JBHTJA010000025.1:0-71990 GCF_042675525.1 Actinomadura sediminis | reverse complement strand
CGCCGCGGCGGACGCGTCCGGCAGGCGCTGACCGGTGCTCCGCGCGGCGGCCGGCCGCACCGGCCGCCGCGCGGCGCGGCACCGCGGACCCGCGGCGCGGCCGACACGCTCGATCCGCGAACTTCGCGCATCCGCCGGGCCATCTAACTACCGTGGCCGACACGATGACGTTGGAACTGGATTCGCCGAAGTCCGCACCGGGGGACCGGGACGGGCGGCACGACCGGCGCGGCGGGCCGGCCTGGGCGGTGCTGCCAGCCGGTCTCGTCCTCGGCCTGCTGGCCGTCGCCCTCCTCGCCCCCGCCACCCTCGCCGCGCGCATCTGGTACGAGGCGCGCCAGGACGAGCGACCGCGCTCGGACGCGATCATCGTCCTCGGCGCCGCGCAGTACAACGGGAAGCCGTCCCCGACGCTGCGGTGGCGCCTGCAGCACGCGCTGAACCTCTACCGGGACGGGGTCGCGCCCACGATCGTCACCGTCGGCGGCAAGGCTCCCGGCGACAACTACACCGAGGCCGGGTCGGGCCGCCGCTGGCTGGTCGAGAAGGGCCGCGTGCCCGCCGGGGACGTCGTCGCGGTGCCCACCGGACGGGACACGCTGCAGAGCTTCGCGGCCGTCGGGCGGCTGTACGACGAGCGCGGCTGGTCGTCCGGTGTGATCGTCTCCGACCCGTGGCACTCGCTGCGGTCCGAGCGGATGGCCGCGGACCACGGCATCGAGGCCGCCGCGTCCCCGACGCGCAGCGGCCCGAGCGTCCAGACCCGCGAGACGCAGGCGTACTACATCGTCCGGGAGACGGGCGCCTACCTGTCGTACGCGTTCCTCGGCGGCGACGGCGAGCCCGCCGCGCGTCCCGCCGGGGACGGCGGCACCGGGGCGCCCGCGGGGTGACCCGGAGCCGTCGCCCGCGGGCCGCCCGGGCGTCACGGCCGCCGCTTACCCTGGACGGGAGATGACCACCTATATCGATCACGACCGGCGGCGCTGGGCGCCCGAATCGTCCAAGCGGCGCGACCGCACCGCGTTCGAGCGCGACCGGGCGCGCGTCCTGCACAGCGCCGCGCTGCGGCGGCTGGCGGCCAAGACGCAGGTCGCGTCGCCGGGCGCCGGCGCCGACACCGTGCAGTCCCTGCGCACCCGCCTCACCCACTCGCTGGAGTGCGCCCAGGTGGGCCGCGAGCTGGGCAAGGCGCTGGGCTGCGACCCCGACCTGGTGGAGACGGCCTGCCTGTCGCACGACATCGGGCACCCGCCGTTCGGGCACAACGGGGAGGCCGCCCTGGACGTCGTCGCCCGCGACTGCGGCGGGTTCGAGGGCAACGCGCAGAGCCTGCGGGTGCTGACCAGGCTGGAGCCCAAGTCGTTCGCCCCGGACGGCCCGCCCCTGCACGGCCGCAGCGTGGGCCTCAACCTGACGCGCGCGGCCCTGGACGCGGCGATGAAGTACCCCTGGACGCAGGCCGACGCCGTCAACGGCAAGTTCGGCGTTTACGACGACGACCTGGACGTCGCGCGCTGGGTGCGGGAGGGCGCCGACCCCGGCCGGACGTGCTTCGAGGCGCAGGTCATGGACTGGAGCGACGACGTCGCCTACTCCGTCCACGACCTGGAGGACGCCCTCGTCGCCGGGCACATCGACTTCGCGCGCCTCGCCGACCCGGCCGAGCGCCGCCTCGTCGCCGAGACCGCCCGCAAGCTGTACTGCGCCGACGCCGACCTGGCCGAGCTCGAGGAGCGCTTCACGACGCTGCTCGCCGAGCCGTACTGGCCGTCCGGCTACGACGGCACGCCGCGCAGCCTCGCCGCCCTGAAGAACCTCACCAGCACGCTGATCGGCCGGTTCTGCCTGGCCGCCGAGGACGCCACCCGCGCCGCCCACGGCGACCGCCCGCTGACCCGGTACGCCGCGGACCTGATCGTCCCGCGCGCGGCCCGGCTGGAGAACGCGCTGCTCAAGGGCATCACCGCGCACTACGTGTGGATCAGCCACGAGGAGGTCCGGGCCCGGCAGCGCACGCTGATCACCGAGCTGGCCGAGCTGACGCTCGCGGGCGCCCCCGGCACCCTCGAACCGGGGTTCCGCGCCGCGTTCGAGGAGGCCGACGACGACGCCGCCCGGCTGCGCGCCGTCGTCGACCAGATCGCCTCGCTCACCGACACCTCCGCGATCGCGCGCCACAAGCGGCTCACCGGCTGACCGGCGCCCGCAGGGCGGCCCTGCGGGCCGCGGGGCGGCGGCGGGTGGAGCGGTCCCGCGCGACGCACCGGTCCCTGGACCCTTGTCTCATCACGCACGCCACTGTGAGGATGACTCAAGGTGACCATAGGAGGCAGCATGCCCGAGGGGACGTTCGTCATCGTGGGCGCCGGGCTGACCGGCGCCAAGGCCGCCGAGACGCTCCGGGAGGAGGGTTTCGCGGGACGGATCCTGCTGATCGGCGAGGAGATCGAGCGGCCGTACGAACGGCCCCCGCTGTCGAAGGGGTTCCTGCTGGGCGCGGAGCCGCGGGAGAAGGCCCACGTGCACGAACCCGAGTGGTACGGCGAGCACGACGTCGAGCTGCGGCTCGGGGTGGCGGTGGACGCGCTCGACACCGCGGCGCACGTCGTGCGGCTGGCGACGGGCGAGCGGATCGGGTACGACCGGGCGCTGCTGGCGACCGGCGCGACCCCGCGGCGCCTGGACGTCCCGGGGGCGCGGCTGCAGGGCATCCACTACCTGCGGACGATGGCGGACGCGGCGGCGCTGAAGCAGGCGCTCGTGCACGGCGGCCGCCGGGTGGTGGTGGCCGGGGCGGGCTGGATCGGGCTGGAGACGGCCGCGGCGGCGCGCGCGCACGGCAACGGCGTGACGGTCATCGAGCCGGAGCCGGTGCCGCTGCACCGGGTCGTCGGCCCCGAGGTCGGCGGGATGTTCGCCGACCTGCATCGCGACAACGGCGTCGACCTGCGGCTGGAGCAGGGCGTCGCGGGGTTCTGGGGCGCCGGGCAGGTGTCGGCGGCGGTGACGGCCGGCGGCGCGGAGGTGCCCGCGGACGTCGTGATCGCCGGGATCGGGGTGCGGCCGAACACCCGGCTGGCGGAGGCCGCGGGGCTGGAGGTGTCGGACGGGATCCTCGTGGACCAGTCGCTGCGCACGTCCGACCCCGACGTGTTCGCGGCGGGCGACGTCGCGAACGCCTACAACCCGCTGCTGGGCCGCCGGATCCGCGTCGAGCACTGGGCGAACGCGCTGAACGGCGGCCCGGCCGCGGCCCGCGCGATGCTCGGCCGCGAGGTCGTGTACGACCGGGTCCCGTACTTCTTCAGCGACCAGTTCGACCTCGGCATGGAGATGTCGGGCGTCGCGGCGCCCGGCGAGTACGACGAGGTGGTGTACCGCGGCGACCGCGCGTCCGGCGAGTTCGTCGTGTTCTGGCTGTCGGACGGACGGGTCGTCGCGGGCATGAACGTGAACGTCTGGGACGTGACGGCGGACGTCCAGGCCCTCATCCGGTCGGGCCGGCCGGTGGACGCGGCGCGGCTCGCCGACCCGGGCGTCCCGCTCGCCGGCCTGGGCTGACGGGAACGTCCCGGAAACGGCTCTGTCGGCCGTCCGGTGAGCGACGTACAGTCGGCCGGGTGATCACCGAGAAGCACGCGCCGCCGGCGCCCGCGCCGCGCGCGCGGCTCGCGGTCACGGTCGCCTTCGCCGTGCACGGGCTCTTCACGGCCGCGTGGGTGGCCCGCATCCCGCAGATCAAGGACGATCTCGGGCTGAGCGAGGGCGCGATGGGTCTCGCGCTGCTCGGCGCCCCCGTCGGGCTCGTCCTGGCGGTCCGGTCGGCGGGCGCGCTCATCGGGCGGTGGGGGAGCCGGGCGACGACGCTCGCGACGGGCGTCGCCTGCGCGGTGTCGCTGATCCCGCTGGGCCTGGCCGGGAACCTCGGCGCGCTGGTCTGCGCGCTGGCGCTGATGGGCGCGTCGCTCGGGCTGATGGACGTGGCGATGAACGCGCAGGGCGTCGCGGTGGAACGCCGCTACGGGCGCCCGCTGATGTCCGGGCTGCACGCCTGGTACAGCATCGGGACGCTGCTGGCCGCGCTGATCGGCTCGGCCGCCGCGCACGCGGCCGTCCCGGTGCCGCTGCACTTCGCCGCGGTCGCGGCCGCGCTGACGGCCGTGCTGCTGCTCGGCTGCCGCGACCTGCTCGACCGGTCGGCGGACGCGACGCCCGAACCGGAGGCCGTCGCCCCGGGCGGGCCGGCCCGGAACGGGACGGTCCGGTCGGCGCGGTGGTCGCTGGCGCTGCTCGGGATCATCGGGCTGTGCTCGTTCGTCGGCGAGGGCGCCGTCGCCGACTGGAGCGCGATCTACCTGCGGGAGGACCTCGGGACCGGCCCGGGCACGGCCGGGCTCGGCTACGCGGGATGCGCGGTCGCGATGACGCTCGGCCGCTTCACCGGCGACCGGGTCGTCGCGCGCTTCGGGCCCGTCCGGGTGCTGCGCGCCGGGTCGCTGGTCGCCGCGGCGGGGCTGGGGCTCGGGCCGGCGGTGCACCATCCCGCCGCCGCCGTCGCCGGGTTCACGCTGTTCGGCCTCGGCGTCGCGGCGGTCGCGCCGGTGACGTTCAGCGCGGCCGGGAACCTGCCGGGGATCCCCGCCGCGACCGGGATCTCCCGCGTGACCGGCGTCGGCTACCTCGGGGTGCTCGGCGGGCCGCCGGTCATCGGGTTCGTCGCGCAGGGCGTCGGGCTCGGCTGGGCGCTCGCGGTCCCGGTCGCGCTCGTCGGGCTGATCGTCCTGCTCGCCCCCGCGACCGCCACGGCGGGCCGCTGACCACGCCGGTTCTCCCGGGTCCTCCCGAGGTATGAGTTTCTCTCGGGTAAAGTCTGGACGAGTGAGCACCATACAACGGTCTAGACCACCCGAAACGGTCGAGATCGTCCGGCCGACGCGCGCTTTCCTGCGCGAGCTGCTCACCTTCGGCCTCGTCGGGTGCCTCGGCACGCTGATCATGTTCCTGGGCGCCAACCTGATGCGCGCCTGGCTCGGCGGCAGCCCCATCACGAGCGTCGTCGTGCCCGGGATCGCGTCCACGCTGACGTCCTACCTCGCCAACCGCTTCTGGACGTTCCGGCACCGCGACAGCGACGGGTCCGGCCGCGAGGTCGTCGTCTTCTTCACGCTGAACGGCATCGGGATGCTCATCCAGGTGGCGTGCACCGGCTTCACCCACTACACGCTCGGCCTGACGAGCGACCTCGCCTACAACGCGGCGCTGCTGGCGGGCGTCGGCCTCGGCGCCGCGTGGCGCTACTGGTCGTACAAGAGGTGGGTCTTCACGCTCGCGGCCGGCTGACATGGCGACCGACGAGGCCATCAACGAGGCGATCGACGAGGCGGCCGGCGGGTCGGCCGGCGGGTCGGCCGGCAGGGGACGCCTGGACGACGAGTGGGCGCTGCACCGCCCGGCGGTGTTCGGCGCCGCGTACCGCATCACCGGGTCGGTCGCCGACGCCGAGGACATCGTGCAGGACACGTGGCTGCGCGCCGCGCGGGCACCCCTCGCGGACGTCCGCGACCTGCGCGCCTGGCTGATCACCGTCGCCGCGCGCCGCGCCTACGACGTGCTCGGCTCGGCGCGCGCCCGCCGCGTCGACTACGTGGGCCCGTGGCTGCCCGAACCGCTGCTGACCGGCCCGGACGCGGCCGAGCCGGTGCTCGTCGACGACACACTCGGCACCGCGATGCTGCTGGTGATGGAGGAGCTGTCGCCGCCCGAGCGCGTCGCGTTCGTCCTGCACCGGGCGTTCGGCGTCCCGTACGACCGGATCGCGGAGACGCTCGGGAGGACGCCCGCCGCCTGCCGCCAGCTCGTGTCCCGGGCGGGCCGCAAGGTCGCCGCCGCCCCGCCCCCGCCCGGCGGGCCCGAGGGCGCCCGCGTGCTGGCCGCCTTCCGCGCCGCCTACGAGCGCCGGGACGAGGCCGCGCTGCTCGCGCTCCTCGACCCGGACGCCGCCTACACCACCGACGGCGGCGGCCGCGTCTTCGCCGCCCGCAAGATCATCCTCGGGGCGGCCCGGGTCGCCACCGCGCTGCTCCGGACGGCCGTCCGCAACGATTTCCGGGCGGTCCCCGCCGAGGTCAACGGCGGGCCCGGCCTGCTGATCCACCGCGGCGGCCGGCTCGCCGCGGTGGACACGCTCGAGATCGCGGACGGCCGGATCGTCGCCTACCGCCGCGTCCTCAACCCCGCCAAGTTCGGCGGTCCCGGCCTGCGGGACGCGGCCGGCCGAACCGGTCCCGCCCGGGGCGTCACAACCGGCGGGGGTGCGTCGTCTCCCTGATGACGAAAGGAGACGATCATGCCTCGCATGCTGCTGAAGGACGCGAGTCCCGAGGTCTACAAGGGGATCATCCGGACGGTCGTGGTGATCCAAGACGGGCCCCTCGACCGCGCCGTCCAGGAGCTCGTCAAGCTCCGGGCGTCCCAGCTCAACGGGTGCGCCTACTGCGTCGACATCCACTCCCGGGACGCCCGTGGGCACGGTGAGCGGGAGGAGCGACTGCACCACCTCGCCGTCTGGCGGGAGTCGCCGCTCTACACCGACGCGGAGCGGGCGGCGCTCGCCTACACCGAGGCGGTCACGCGGCGCGAGCCGGTGACCGACGAGATGTGGGAGGCGCTGCGCGAGCATTACCCGGACGACCGTGCGGCCGGCGACCTCGTGGGGCTGGTGGCGATGATCAACGCGCTGAACCTGTTCGGGGTTCCGCTGCACTACCACGAGATGATCGAGGGCTGACCGCCCGCGGGACGTCCCCGCGCCCTCGCGCGCGGGGACGTCCCCGCCTCACCGTCCCGCCGGGACGATCTTCTCGGTCTGCGCCCGCGCCTCGGCCAGCAGGCCGACCAGGTCCTGGCCGGTGCCCTGCGAGAACATGACGTGGTCGACGCCCGCCTCGGCGAGCCGGCCGATCGTGTCGACGGCCGCGTCCACCGACGGCGTCTCCGCGAAGTACGTCAGCGAGGTCTTCTCGATGTCGGCGTAGTCGCGGCCCTCCCGCTCGCAGTGCCCCCGCAGGACGTCCAGCTTGCGCGGCAGTTCGTCGCCGTCGAAGATGTTGCAGGCGTCGGCGTACTTCGCCACGAGCCGCAGCGTCTTCTTCTCGCCGGTGCCGCCGATCAGGATCGGCGGGTGCGGGCGGCGCAGCGCGGGCGGAGAGTTCAGCGGGCGCTCCAGCCGGTAGTGCCCGCCCTCGAACGGCGACTCGTCGCCCTGCCACATCCGGTGGGCGATCCGCAGCGTCTCCTCCAGCCGCTCGAACCGCTCCGACGTCGGCGGGAACGGGACGCCGAGGCCCCGCGACTCCTCGTCGTTCCAGGCCGCGCCGATGCCGAACCACGCCCGTCCGCCCGACAGCACGTCGAGTGTGGTGACCGTCTTCACGAGGATCCCGGGGGACCGGTAGGTGACGCCGGTGACCAGCGTCCCGAGCGTGATGTTCTCCGTGAGCGCCGCCGCGTACGCGAGCGCCGAGTAGCCCTCCAGCATCGGCTCCTCGGCGGCGCCGACCATGTCGATCTGGAAGAAGTGGTCCATGACCCACAGCGAGTCGAGCCCGGCCTGGTCGGCGTCGCGGGCGATGTTCCCGAACGTCGGGCCGATCCGCTCGGGCCCGCCGGGGAAGGTGAAGCTGGGAACCTGTAGTCCGATGCGCATGCCTGTCCTTCGTCGGTGCCGAGGGCGGGTGTCGCCACAACTCTGCGATCTGGAGCGCACTCCAGGTCAAGCGCGCCGCGGGGCCTCTACCCGCCGCCGGGACCCGCGAACGCTTGACCTGCAACGGGTTTCAGGTGGAATGCTGGCGCCGTGAGTTCCTACTCTCCGGCCGAAACCGCCGAGAAGAGCGGCTTCAGCATCGACACCCTGCGCTACTACGAGAAGATCGGGCTGCTCTCGCGGATCGCGCGGAACGCCTCCGGACGGCGCGTGTTCACCGACGACGACCTGCGGTGGCTCGGCATGCTGCGGTGCCTGCGGGAGACCGGGATGCCGATCGCGGAGATGCTCCGCTACACCGAACTCGCCAGGGGCGGGGGCGAGACGCTCCCGGAACGCCTCGAACTCCTGCAGGCCCACGACCGGCGGGTCGAGGAGCGGATCGCCCGGCTGCGCGACCAGCAGAAGCAGATCCACTGGAAGATCGACCTCTACCGGGGTTCGCTCTGCGACGGGACCCCCGCCTGATCGAGGACGCGCGCCGCCCGCGCCCACGCCGCGTCCGGGGGGCGAAGGCGGTGACGCCGGCCAGGACCGGACCCGGCCCGGCACGGCCCGCCCGCCGGGCGGGTCCTCACCGCCACGCGGGAGAGCGGCCGAGAAGGGCGAGCAGGCGGTCGCGCGGCCCGGCGCCGGCGGCCGCCGGAACGGGCGGCGCGAACGCCTCGCCCGGTGTCCGCCCGTCCTCGGGGACGATCGCGGCGACCCGCAGCGACGCCTCGACGAGCTCGGCGTCCGGCTCCCACGGGACGCCGATCGTGACGGCGGCGTCCCAGGCGTGGACGACGGCGTCGACGAGGTGGAACCCGATCGCGAGCGACGCGGGCACCGCCGTGCCGTCGCCGATCTCGGGCAGGTGGAACTCGTCGCGCGGTCCCGCCGCGGCGAACGCGGCGGTCACCCGGTCGGCGGACGCCGCCGCGGCCGCGTGCGGGTCGTCGCCGAGGTCGGCGCCGCGCCAGACGGACGGGCGCGCGCCCTCGCCCCGCGCCGCGGCGGCGAAGCCCGCGTCCTGGTTCAGCTGGTGCCGGATCAGTCCGTGCAGGGTCCAGTCGGGGCAGGGCGTGGGACGCGCCAGCATGTCCGGCTTCACCTGCGCGAGGGTGCCGAGCCAGAGGTCGAGGGCCCTGCGGTCGAGATCGCGGAAGTCGGTGGAGAGCAGCTCTTTCAGGAGATCCATGAGGTCACCGTAGGAGGCCCGACCGGCCCGATGACAGGGCCAAAATTGCACTGAACGACTGGGCCGATCTACCGTCGTGCGGTGGACCTCCACGTGAGCCTGGTCGGCCGGAAGAACCTGTCCGGGCAGATCTACCGGCAACTGCGGGACGCGATCCTGGACGGCAGGCTGCGGGCCGCCGAGCCGGTGCCGCCGACGCGGGAGCTGGCGCGGCGCCTCGCCGTCTCCCGCAACACCGTCGCCGTCGCCTACGACCGCCTCGCCGCCGAGGGGTTCCTCCGGAGCCGCGTGGGCGCGGGCACGTTCGTCCAGGAGGCGGCCGCGGCGCCGCGCGGCGCCCCCGCCGCGTCACCGCTGCGCCCGCGCCGGATCTGGGACGAGCTGTCGGTCTGGCCGCGCCCCATGCCGGGCGTCCGCTGGGACCTCCGCGCCGGAGTCCCGGACGTGCGGCTGTTCCCGTTCGACGCGTGGCGGCGGATCACCGCGGGCGTGCTGCGCCCGTCCGGGCTGCGGGACGCCGCGTCGGCCGGTGATCCGGCCGGGCTCGCGGACCTGCGGGAGGCGATCGCGCGGCACGTCGGCGTCTCCCGCTCGGTGCGGGCCGGTCCGGCGGACGTCCTCGTCACCTCGGGCACGCAGCAGGCGGTCGACCTGATCGTCCGGGTCCTGCTGGAGCCCGGCGACGTCGTGGCCGTCGAGGACCCCGGATACCCGCCGGTCGTGACGCTGCTGCGCGCCGCCGGCATGCGGGTCGTCGGCGTGCCCGTGGACGCGGAGGGGCTGCGGGTGGACGAGCTGCCCGGCGGCGCGCGCGCCGTCTACGTCACGCCGTCGCACCAGTTCCCGCTGGGCATGCCCATGTCGCTGCCCCGCCGCCGCGCGCTGCTGGAGTGGGCGCGGCGCCGTGACGCGGTGAACGTCGAGGACGACTACGACACCGAGTTCCGGTACGGCGGGCGCCCGATCGAGCCGCTGCAGAGCATCGACGAGGACGGCCGCGTGCTCTACACCGGCACGTTCTCCAAGGTCATGCGGCCGGTGCTGCGGCTGGGGTTCCTCGTGGCGCCGCCGTCGCTGCACCGCGCGCTCCGGCTGGCCCGGTACACGTCAAGCTGGCACGCCGAGCTGCCCGCGCAGGCCGCGCTCGCCCGGTTCATCGACGAGGGCCTGCTCGCCCGGCACGTCCGCCGCTCGCGGCGCGTCTACCAGGCCCGGCACGAGCGGGTGGCCGAGCTGGCGGCCCGCTGGTCGCGGCCCGTCCCGGCCGAGGCGGGGCTGCACCTGAGCGCGCCGCTGCCCGCCGGGACGGACGACGCCGCGCTCGCCCGCTGCGCGCTCGACGCCGGGATCGGGCTGTTCGCGCTGTCGGAGTTCGCCGTCACCGGGCCCGCGGCGCCGGGGCTCGTGCTCGGCTACGGCGCCGCCGGCGAGGCCGCGATCGGCGCGGCCCTCGCGCGGCTGGAACGGATCATCGCCGCACGGGCGTGACGCGCTTCCCGGCCGCGTCGAAGATCAGCATCCGGTCGAACGCGACGGTGAGCGCCACGTGGTCGCCGGGGTTCGGCCGTTCGCCCGGCCCGATCCGGAAGACGAGGTCGGAGCGGCGGTGGTGGCCCGCGTGCTCCTCCTCCGGCGGCGCGGCGTCCACGGCGGGACGGCCCAGCAGCGTCCGCATCCGGTCGCGGAGCCCCGGCCGCTCCGGCTCGGTGTATCCGGCGCGGGCCGGACGGCCCACCCGGTTCGCGTCCACGACCGGGATCCCCGCACCGGCGTACGCGAGCCACTCGTGCCCGTGGAACTCCAGCGAGCGGACCCGCCCCGACAGGACCGTGCCCGGCCGGGCGGGCGCGCCGGGCGCGATCGGCGTGAGCGTGTCCGGGCGGACGCCCACGATCACCGGCCGGCCGTGCTGGCTGATCAGCCAGGACGCGCGCGGGTCGTCCCACGGCAGCAGCAGCCGCTGCGAGCCGAAATCGAGCTGCAGCCCCTCGCCCTCGACCGCCCACAGCGTCGCCTGCAGCAGGTTGATCGGCGGCGAGCTGAGGAACGCCGCGACGAACACGGTCGCCGGGTCCTCGTAGATCTGCTCGGGCGTGCCGACGTCCTCGAGCACGCCGTCGCGAAGGACGGCCATGCGGTCGGCCATCGTCATCGCCTCGACCTGGTCGTGGGTGACGTAGACCGTGGTGGTGCGGCTGGAGCGCACCAGCGCGGAGATCTCCACCCGCAGCTCCGTGCGCAGCCCCGCGTCGAGGCTCGACAGCGGCTCGTCCATCAGGAACAGCGACGGCTCGCGGATCAGCGCCCGGCCGATCGCGGCCCGCTGCCGCTGCCCGCCGGACAGCGTGCCCGGCAGCCGGTCGATCATCGTGTTGAGGCCCAGCGCGCGCGCCAGCTCGACCACCCGCGCGGACGCCTCGGCGCGATCGTCGCCCGACACCTCCAGCGGGAACATCATGTTCCCCTTGACGGTGCGGTGCGGGTACAGCGCGCCCTCCTGGAACACCATGGCGACGTTCCGTTCGCGGGGCGTCAGCTCGTTCGCGACCGAGCCGTTCAGCCACAGGTCGCCGGAGGTGATCTCCTCCAGGCCCGCGATCATCCGCAGGATCGTCGACTTGCCGCATCCGGACGGGCCCAGCAGGACGAACAGCTCACCGTCGTTGATCCGCAGCCGCACGTTCCGGACGGCGGCGTGCCCGCCGGGATAGATCTTCTCGACGCCGTCCAGCACAACATCCGTCATCGGGTCCGCCTGGGAGTGGGCAAAATCTCGGTTGGCCATCTCACCGCGCACCGGTCCCGGTTGTCCATAGCCGCCCGGGGGTTACCGGCGGTTAACCGGGCCGGGTCCGGCCAGCGACGCCGGGGCGGCGATTCGTGAACGCGCCGGCGGCGCGCCGCCGGACCGTCGCGGGGGCCGTCACGGGGCGCTCCGCCGGGGCCGCCGCGGGCGCCCGTTCCCGCCGGGATGCCTCGGATGTCGCCGCCCGGTCGTAGACTCCATCGTCGTGGCAGGCCGTATTCGCAATGAGGACATCGCGCTCGTGCGAGAGCGCTCGTCCATCGACGCCGTGATCGGGGAGTACCTGCAGCTCCGCAGCGCCGGCGGCGGCAACCTGAAGGGCCTGTGCCCCTTCCACGACGAGAAGTCCCCCTCGTTCAACGTGACCCCCTCGCGCGGCCTGTACTACTGCTTCGGCTGCGAGGCCGGCGGCGACGTCATCAAGTTCGTCCAGGAGATCGACCACCTGTCGTTCAGCGAGGCGGTGGAGCGGCTCGCGTCGCAGGCCGGCATCCGGCTCCGCTACGAGGACGACGGGCGGCGCGGCCCCCGCCAGGACGGCGGGCAGCGCGCCCGGCTGCTGGAGGCGCACAAGGCCGCCGCCGAGTTCTACGCCGAGCGGCTCGCCGCGCCCGAGGGCGAGATCGCCCGCCGGTTCCTGTCCGAGCGCGGTTTCGAGCCCGCCGACGCGGCCCGGTTCGGCGTCGGGTTCGCGCCCCGCGAGTGGGAGGGCCTCGTCCGGCACCTGCGCGGCCGCGGCTTCGCCGACAAGGACGTCGTCGCGGGCGGCCTCGCCAAGGAGGGGCGGCGCGGGCCGATGGACCGGTTCCGCGGGCGGCTGATGTGGCCGATCCGCGACCTCGGCGGCGAGGTCATCGGGTTCGGCGCGCGGCGCCTGTTCGACGACGATGACGGCCCCAAGTACCTGAACACCCCCGAGACGCCCCTGTTCCACAAGGGGTCGGTGCTGTACGGGGCCGACCTCGCGAAGAAGGCGATCGCCCGGCGGCGGCAGGCCGTGGTGGTCGAGGGCTACACCGACGTGATGGCCTGCCACCTCGCGGGCGTCGAGACGGCCATCGCGACGTCCGGCACCGCGTTCGGCGACGACCACATCAAGGTGCTGCGCCGCCTCCTGATGGACCAGGACGAGTTCCGCGGCGAGGTGATCTTCACGTTCGACGGCGACGCGGCGGGGCAGAAGGCGGCGCTGCGGGCCTTCGACGACGAGCAGAAGTTCGTCAGCCAGACGTTCGTGGCCGTCCAGCCGGACGGCCTCGACCCGTGCGACCTGCGCATCCGGCACGGCGACGCGGCCGTCCGCGACCTGGTGGCGTCCCGGGTGCCGCTGTTCGAGTTCGCGGTGCGCAGCGCCATCGAGCGGCACGACCTCGACACCGTCGAGGGCCGGCTCGCCGCGCTGGACGCCGCCGCCCCGGTCGTCGCCGCGATCAAGGACCGGTCGCGCCGCCACATGTACGCGATCAACCTGGACCGCTGGCTCGGCATCATGGACGAGCAGTTCGTGCTGCGCCGCGTCCGCGAGCTGGCCGTCCGGCGGCACGGCAACGGCGGCAACGGGCGCGGCGGCGGCCGGCCCGGCGAGCCGCTGCCCGGCGGCCCCGGCGGCGACGCGAACGGCCGCAACGGGAACGCCCGCGACGCGCACGGCCGGAGCGGCGGGCCGAACGCGGGCCCGGGCGCCCCGGCGGCGCCCGCCGGCCCGGCCGTCGACCCGAACGACCCCGAGGTGCAGCGGGAGCGCGAGCTGCTCAAACTGGCCGTGCAGCGTCCGGCGCTGCTCGGGCCGGGCTTCGACGAGGAGGTCCTGCCCGAGGCGTTCATCGCGCCGCAGCACGCCGCCGTCCGCACGGTGATCGGTTCGGCGGGCGGGGTGACGGCGGCCGGCGCGGTCACCGAATGGGTCGGGGCGCTCCTGGAGCTGTCTCCGAACGACCAGGTCAGGGACCTGATCACCATGCTCGGAGTCGAGCCGGTACGGTCCGCAGCCGAATCGGACGACCGTTATGCCGCGGAACTGCTGGCCCGGATCCAGGAACGCCAGCTCACCCGCATGATCGCCGACGCGAAGTCTAAACTCGGGCGGCTGAATCCGGCCGAGAATCCGGAAGAGTACAACCGGCTCTTCGGCGATCTTGTAGCGCTTGAGCAGCAGCGACGGGTGTTGCGTGAGCGCGGTCTTGGAGCGCAGTGAGTCAAGCGGCTGCAAAATAGGTGCTGTGATCTAGGCCGCATTTATCGCAAACTGTCCACGTGAGCCCTTCGGTGCTGCCTAGCGAGGCGCCATCGGTTGATCAGGTGGCGGACCTCGTCGCACGTGGCAGAGAGCGCGGCGGTGTGACCGTCGCCGACGTCGCTGCCGCGCTCGACCGCTCGGACTTGCCGGACGACTCCCTGGAGCGGGTGGTCCGGATGCTCGCGGAGCAGGGGGTGGACGTCCTCGAGCCCCAGCAGGAGAACGAGGACGTCGCGCGGGTTGATGAGGGAGACCTCGGCAAGCGGGCGCCGACGAGCGACCTGGTCCGGATCTATCTGAGAGAGATCGGTCGCGTACCGCTGCTCACGGCAGAAGATGAGGTAGAACTCGCGAAGTCGATCGAGGCGGGACTGTTCGCCGAGGAGAAGATGGCGCGCGCCGCCGTCCTCGACCGCGGCGAACGGGTCGACCTCGAACTGCTCGCCCGCGACGGGAGGCGGGCGAAGCAACGCCTGATCGAGGCCAACCTGCGGCTGGTGGTCTCGATCGCCAAACGCTACGTCGGCCGGGGAATGCTCTTCCTCGACCTGATCCAGGAGGGAAATCTCGGACTGATCAGGGCGGTCGAGAAATTCGACTACACGAAGGGGTTCAAGTTCTCCACCTACGCCACGTGGTGGATCCGCCAGGCGATCACCCGGGCCATCGCCGACCAGGCCCGGACGATCCGGATCCCGGTGCACATGGTGGAGACGATCAACAAGCTCGTCCGCGTGCAGCGGCAGCTCCACCAGGACCTCGGGCGCGAACCGACGCCCGAGGAGATCGGCCTGGAGATGGGGCTGTCCCCGGTCCGGGTCGTGGAGATCCAGCGGATCTCCCAGGAGCCGGTCTCGCTGCAGTCCCCGATCGGGGAGGAGGACTCCGACCTCGGCGACTTCATCGAGGACGCGGACGCCGTCGTCCCGATCGAGGCCGCGGCGTTCATCCTGCTGCAGGACCAGCTGGAGGACATTCTCGGCACGCTGTCGGACCGGGAGCAGCGCATCATCCAGCTGCGCTTCGGCCTGACCGACGGCCACCCGCGCACGCTCGAGGAGGTCGGCCGGGAGTTCGGCGTGACCCGGGAGCGGATCCGCCAGATCGAGTCCAAGACGCTGGCGAAGCTGCGGCACCCGTCCCGCGCGCAGATGCTGCGGGAGTACCTCGAGTGACGTCCCGGTCGCGGGCGGGCGCGCGGCGGGCGCGCCCGCCCGCGGCGGGCGCACGGCGCGGGCATGGCGGGACATGGCAGGAGCCGGTCACGGGAGTCGATGCGCCGGTAAGGGCGAACGTCGCATTCCGTCCGTCCCGTCGATTACCGTTGTGCCCATGCTGATCGTGACCACTGACGGCCTGGCGGGCTACGAGATCCGCAGCGTGCTCGGCGACGTCCTCGGCGCGGCCGTCCAGGCCGAACAGGGCGGCGGGCCGCAGCACGGGCCCGGGAGCAGCGCCACGTTCCGGGTGACGGGGGAGCGGCCGGCCGCCGGGCTGACCGCGGCCCGCCGCGAGGCGGTGGACCGGCTCGGCGAGGAGGCCCGCCGCAAGGGCGCCAACTCGGTCGTCGGCATGCGGTTCGACACGGCCCCGATCGGCGGCGGCGCGTACGAGGTCTGCGCCTACGGCACGGCCGTGTGGGCCGAGCCCGCCGCCGCGCAGCCCCGCGACCAGGCGCCGCCGATGCCGCAGCACGCGCAGCAGCACGGGCAGGTGCCCCCGTACAAGGACGCCGGCCCCGGCGGCCCCCCGATGGCCGCGCGGAACCTGACGATGGGCCTGCACGACCGTCCGCGCTGACCCCGGCCCGCCCGCGCTCAGCCCTGGGCGGCGCGTTCCGAGCGGATGCGGGTGACGACGTCCCCCGCCGCCGTCTTGATCGACTCCAGTTCCCGCAGGTACGCCCAGTAGTCCGGGTGCGTGCCGGTGAGGCGCTCGGGCGCCTTCTCCAGCCGTTCCACCAGCCCGTCCAGGACGCGCGCGTGGTGCGGGGCCGCGCCGCCGGGCTGCGCGACGGCGAGGCGCTGCGCGTCCCGGACGGCGAACCGGACGCCCTCGACGGGCGCGCTCGGATCGGCGGCGACCTCGTCGAGCCGCTCGACCCGCCCGGTGACCTGGCCCGCACGGCGGTCGGCGGCGTTCAGCTCGGTGCGGGCGGCGGTCAGCGCCCGCTGCGCCTGCTTCCACTCGCCCCGGGCGGCGTGCTCGGCGGCCTCGTCCATCCGCTCGCGGGCGCGCTCCACCCCCGCCTCGATCGCCTCGGGCGCGCCGCGCAGGTCCTGCCAGCAAGGTTGGGAGTACTTGCGCAGCATCGTCTTCATCGCCGCCCGGACGGTCTCGACCCGGTTCGCGACGACGTCCACCCGCGTCTTCACGGAGTTCAGCGAGTTGCGGACCTTCTCGCCCTGCCTGGGCAGCTCGGCCGCCGCCTCCCGCGCGCGCTCGGCGGTCTCGTGGATCTCCTCGGCCTTGCGGAGCGCGCCGTCCAGCCCCAGCCCGCCGAGGCCGCGCGACGACAGGACGCCGAGGGACTCCTTGGCCCGGTCGAGCTCGGCCGCCGGGTCGGACGCGTCCATCCCGGCCTCCCGCGCGGCCGCCACCGCGGCCTCGGCGGCGGCCACCGCGTCCCGCGCGGCGCCCAGCTTCGGCGGGAGCCGGTCGAGGGCCGACTCCAGCCGCGCCATCTTCGGGGAGAGCCGCTCGGCGAACCCGTTCAGGTCCCGCGTGACCTTCCGCAGCCGCTCCTCGCAGCCGGCGAACGCGCGGCGCGCGGCGTCGTACTCCGCCGGTGACCGGTCCTGGCCGGTCAGGTCGTGCGCGTCGACGACGGAGATGTACGCCAGGGAGGCCGCGTCCGCGGCCTCCGACAGGCCCGCGAACTCGCGCCGCGCCGGTTCGGCCGCGCGGGCGTCCAGGTCCTCGAAGACGGTGACGCGGCCGTCGATGAACTTCTGCGCCTGGTCCATGTCGTAGAAGGCGGACGCGGCCGCCTCCCTCGCCTCGATCGCCGCCGCCGCCTCCCGCGCGCCCCGGCCCCGCCTGCGCTGGTCGCCCCGCAACGCCGCCTCCCTTCGTCCACTGCCCAGTGTCGCGCAGCGGACCGCCTCTCCGGTAATGCCGCAGGCCCGGATGGAACGGATAGCATCGCTGCTACGTCGATATACCTGGACGCCCGCTACGAACAGTGGTGCGTCCGGTAACGGCAGCGATCTTGGAGGAACCCGTGGGCGTCAGTCTCAGCAAGGGCGGCAACGTCTCGCTCACCAAGCAGGCGCCGGGGCTGACGGCGGTGACCGTCGGCCTGGGTTGGGACCTGCGCACCACCACCGGCACCGACTTCGACCTCGACGCGTCCGCGCTGGTGCTGGACGCGTCCGGCAAGATCATCACCGATGGGCACTTCGTGTTCTTCAACAACCTCCGCACGCCGGACGGCGCGGTGGAGCACAGCGGCGACAACACCACCGGCGCGGGGGAGGGCGACGACGAGCGGCTGAACGTCAACTTCGGCGCGATGCCCGGCACCGCCGAGCGGGTGGCGTTCGCCGTGTCGATCTACGAGGGCGACGCGCGGGGCCAGAACTTCGGCCAGGTCCGCAACGCCTACATCCGCGTGATGAACCAGGCCGACGGCACCGAGCTCGCCCGGTACGACCTCTCGGAGGACGCCTCCATGGAGACGGCGATGGTCTTCGGGGAGCTGTACCGCGCCGGGAACGACTGGAAGTTCCGCGCCGTGGGGCAGGGCTACGCGTCCGGCCTCGCCGGGATCGCGTCGGACTTCGGCGTCAACATCTGATCGCTCGTCCGAGCGTCGCAGGGTCCGATCAGTCTGCACGGAAGGGGTGGCCCGAACATGGGTGTCTCACTCGCCAAGGGCGGCAACGTCTCGCTGACGAAGGCCGCGCCCAATCTCACGGCGGTCGCCGTCGGCCTCGGCTGGGACGTCCGGGCCACCACCGGCGCCGACTTCGACCTGGACGCCTCCGCGCTGATGCTGGGCGCGTCCGGGAAGGTGCTGTCCGACCGGCACTTCGTGTTCTTCAACAACCTGGCGAGCCCGGACGGCTCGGTCGAGCACACCGGTGACAACCTGACCGGTGAGGGCGAGGGCGACGACGAGGTCGTCAACGTCGACCTCACCGGGGTGCCCCCCGAGTGCGAGCGCATCGTGTTCCCCGTCTCGATCTACGACGCCGACAACCGGCACCAGAACTTCGGGCAGGTCCGCAACGCCTTCATCCGGATCGTCAACCGTGCCGACGGTGCCGAGCTGGCGCGGTTCGACCTGACCGAGGACGCCTCGACCGAGACCGCGATGGTGTTCGGAGAGCTGTACCGTCATAACGATGAGTGGAAGTTCAGGGCCGTCGGCCAGGGGTACGCCTCCGGGCTGGCGGGCATCGCCATGGACTTCGGAGTCAACGTCGGCTGACCGAGACGCAGGCCGCCCGCCGGCCGCCCCCGTGAGCCGGGCGAGACCCGCCCGGCCAACTGACTAGCAGAAATACTCGTATGATTCTTCGCACCTTCGGGTGGTCCTTCGGCGTCACGGCCGCCGGCCTCGTGGCCGCCTTCTTCTACGGCGGGCCCACGGGGCTCGCGCTCGTCGCGGTCCTGGCCGTCCTCGAGATCTCCCTGTCGTTCGACAACGCCGTGGTCAACGCCAAGGTGCTCGACCGGATGAGCCCCTTCTGGCAGAAGATCTTCCTGACGATCGGCATCGCCATCGCGGTGTTCGGTATGCGGCTGGTGTTCCCGCTCGTCATCGTGGGGATCACCGCCCGGCTGGGGCCGATCGAGGCGTTCGACCTGGCGTTGAACGACTCCGAGCGGTACCACCACCTGATGGAAGCGGCGTATCCGACCATCGCGGCGTTCGGCGGCATGTTCCTGATGATGCTGTTCCTGAACTTCGTGTTCGAGGAGCGCGACATCCACTGGCTGACGTGGCTGGAGAAGCCGCTCGCCATCATGGGCCGGCTGGACCAGCTCCCGGTCGTCATCGCGGCCGGCGCCCTCGCGCTGGTCGCCTCGATCTGGGCCGACGACCCCGGCGAGGTCATGATCGCCGGCGTGCTCGGCATGGTGACCTACATCCTCGTCAACGGGCTCGGCGAGCTGTTCTCCGAGGCGAGCGACCTGGACCTCGACGAGGACGACGAGGGGCCCGAGGACGAGGTCACGATCCGGCGGTCCGGCCCGAGCGACCTCGCCAAGGCCACCGGCAAGGCCGGCTTCTTCCTGTTCCTCTACCTGGAGGTGCTGGACGCCTCGTTCAGCTTCGACGGCGTCATCGGCGCGTTCGCGATCAGCACCGACCCGATCGTCATCGCGCTCGGCCTCGGCATCGGCGCCATGTACATCCGGTCGCTGACGGTGTTCCTCGTCCGCAAGGGCACCCTGCACACCTACGTCTACCTGGAGCACGGCGCCCACTGGGCGATCGGCGCCCTCGCCGTCTGCATGCTGGTCGGCATCGGCGGCCACGTGCCCGAGTGGATCACCGGCGGGCTCGGCGCGGGCCTCATCATCGCCGCGTTCATCAGCTCGATCCTGCGCAACCGGGGATCGGGCGGGACCCCGGCCGCCGCCTCCGGCGAGGACAAGCCGCTCCACGCCGGAAAGGTCTGACCCGGAACCCCCGCCCTGCCCGCCCCCCGTCCGACGACCCACGCGAATCCCGCATCGATCACCGAAGGAGCCGACGATGTCGATCTCGCTGCAAAAGGGGCAGAAGGTCTCGCTGGCCAAGCCCGGGGGCGGCAGCCTCACCCGCGTCCGGATGGGCCTGGGCTGGGACGCCGTCGCGAAGAAGGGCCTGTTCGGCAAGAGCCGCGCCCAGTCCATCGACCTGGACGCGTCGTGCCTGCTGTTCGACGCCGCGGGGAACCTCGCCGACCAGGTGTGGTTCCGCCAGCTGCAGAGCAAGGACGGCGCCGTCCGTCACACCGGCGACAACCTGACCGGCGAGGGCGAGGGCGACGACGAGGTCATCAACGTCGACCTCCAGCGGGTCCCCGACAACGTCCAGCAGCTCGTCTTCACGGTGAACTCGTTCACCGGCCAGGACTTCTCGCAGATCGCGAACGCGTTCTGCCGGCTGGTGGACGAGGCCACCGGGCAGGAGATCGCCCGCTACGAGCTGAGCGAGGGCGGCCGGCACAACGCGCAGATCATGGCGAAGGTGTCCCGGGACGGGAGCGGCTGGTCGATGACGGCGATCGGCGCGACCGCGACCGGGCGGACCTTCCAGCACCTGCTGCCCGCCGTGTCGGCGCACCTGTGAGCGACCCGATCCGGCAGTGACGGGCATGCACGACCCGGGCACGGAACGGCCCGCCACGCCGGACGCGTGCGCGCGGCGGCCGGCGATGCGGCATTTCGACCATGTCGACGCCGCCCGCCGCAAGCACCTGTTCTACCGGCATCCGCGGCCGTTCACCCGGCACGACGACCCGGCGGTGCTCGCCGTCGCGCTCGGCGCGACGCTCTACACCCCGGCCACCCGGCCGTCCCTCGCCGACGACATGGTGAAGGCCGCGCGGCGCGGCGTGAAGAGCATGGTCGTGTGCCTGGAGGACGCGATCGCCGACACCGACGTCGTCCGGGGCGAGGCGAACCTGGTCGCCGCGTTCGCGGGCCTGCACGCGCGCGGCTCCGCGGCGCCGCTGCTGTTCGTCCGCGTCCGCACCCCCCGGCAGATCGGGGACCTGATCGACCGGCTCGGCGCCGCCGCCGAGCTGGTCACCGGTTTCGTGCTGCCGAAGTTCGGGGTGTCCACCGGTGGAGCGTTCCTGGACGCGCTCGCCGACACCGCCGCCCGGACGGGGCTGCGGCTGCTGGCGATGCCGGTCATCGAGAACCCCGAGACGGTGTACGCCGAGACGCGGGCCGGGATGCTGGACGACATCGCGCGGCTCCTCGCCAAGCACCGCGACCGGATCCTCGCGGTCCGGCTCGGCGCGACGGACATGTCCGCCGCGTACGGGCTGCGTCGCCCGCCGGACCTGACCATCTACGACATCCGGCCCGTCGCGGGCGTGATCAGCGACGTCGTCAACGTCCTCGGCCGCGCCGACGGCACCGGGTTCGTGATCACCGGGCCGGTGTGGGAGTACTTCTCGGCGGGGGAGCGGATGTTCAAGCCGCAGCTGCGCCGCACCCCGTTCGACGAGCACCGGGCCGCGCCGCTGCGGCAGCGGCTCATCACCGCCGACCTGGACGGGCTGATCCGCGAGGTGCACCTCGACAAGGCCAACGGCCTCACCGGCAAGACGGTGATCCACCCGAGCCACGTCGCGGCCGTCCACGCGCTGTCGGTCGTCACGCACGAGGAGTACTGCGACGCCGCCGACATCCTCGGCGTCGCCGGGGGCGGGGCGATGGCGAGCGCCTACGCGAACAAGATGAACGAGGCGAAGCCGCACCGGGCGTGGGCCGAGCGGCTGATGCTGCGCGCCCGGGTGTTCGGCGTCGCGGCCGAGGACGTCACGTTCGTCGAGCTGCTCGAAGCGGCAGACGTGCGATGACGTGGACGTGGGGAGGCGGCCCGGGATGACGCGGCGCGAGATGACGCGGCCCGAGACGAGGTGGGCCGAGACGAGGTGGGCTGGCGCGTGGGTCGCCGAACGGCTCGGCGTGCGGCTGACCGACGGCGCGCGGCCGGTCGGCGCCGGCCTGTCCGACCTCGTCGGCCTCGCGGTCCGCCGGAACCCGCGCCGCGCCCACCTGCTGGTGTCGGCGGTGTTGGGCAAACACGTCCCCACCGACCCCCGCCTGGTGTACGGGGCGGGGCTGCTGCTGGGCGATCTCGTGCGCGCGCGCCTGCACGGCTTGGACGTGCCGTCCCGTGCGGGCTCGCTCCTCGTGGAAGCCCTGGGCGGCGCACCGGGAGCGGCGGCCGCACTACGGGACGTCCTGCGTGAGCCCCAAGAACCTTTGGACGCGGTCGTGCTGGGCTACGCGGAGACCGCTACCGCGCTGGGGCATTCCGTCGCGGACGCTTTGGGCGGCGCCTACTACCTGCACTCGACGCGCCGCCCGGTCCCCGGCTTCACCGCGTACGGCGGCTTCGAGGAGGAGCACAGCCACGCGACGAGCCACCTGCTGCTCCCCGCCGACCCCGCCGACCTCGACCGCGACGTGCCCGTCGTCCTGGTGGACGACGAGCTGTCGACCGGACGCACCGTCCTGAACACGATCGAGGCGCTGCACGCCGTCCGCCCTCGCCGCCGCTACGTCGTGGCCGCCCTCGTCGACCTCCGGGGCGACGCGGACCGGGCCCGCATGGACGCGCTCGCCGCCCGCCTGGACGCCCGCATCGACGCCGTCGCGCTCGCCGCGGGGCGCGTCGACCTGCCCGGCGGCATCCTGGACGCCGGGCGGGCGCTCGCGGCGAGCCTCCCGGAACCCGCGGCCGCCCCCGCCGCCGGCGCGTTCCCGGTGACGCGCGCGCGGCTCGACTGGCCGCCCGGCCTCCCCGACGGCGGGCGCCACGGGTTCCTGCCCCCGCACCGCGCCCGCTTGGAGAAGGACCTGCCGCGCATGGCCGACGTGCTCGCGGACGCTCTCGGCGACGGCTTCTCCCGGGTGCTCGTCCTCGGCTTCGAGGAGCTGATGTACGCGCCCCTGCGGCTCGCCGAGACGCTCGCGGACGCCCTGCCGGACGCGGACGTCCGGTACTCGACCACGACGCGCTCGCCCGTCCTCGCCGTGGACGACCCCGGGTACGCCATCCGCACGCGGCTCGCGTTCCCCGCCCACGACGACCCCGCGGACGGGCCGGGGGAGCGGTACGCCTACAACGTGTCCTCGCGGTTCGACCGGATCGTGTTCGTCGTGGACGACGCGGGCGACACCGGCCTCTTGACCGGCGGCGCGGCGGCCCGGCTGCGCGCCCTCGCCCCGGTGACGATCGCCACCGTCCCGTCCCGCGGGAGGGCAGCGTGAAGCCGCTGCACGGCCCGGAGTTCGGCAGCTACCCCGCCGAGGACGTCACGTGGCTGCTCAAGGACCTCTCCCACGCCGCGCTGGAGGCGCCGACCGAGGAACGCGAGGCCGCGATCCAGGCGGGCCGCGCCCACTACGCCGAGTCCCTGCCCGTCGAGTACCAGCCGGGCCCCGAGTACCGGCGGCTCTTCCACGAGGCCCTGGACGCCTCCGCCGAGCGCATCGCGTACGCGACGGGCCTGGTGACCGAGCTGGTCCTCGCCGAGCGCGGCCCGGACACCGTCCTCGCCTCCCTCGCCCGCGCCGGGACCCCCGTCGGGATCCTGATGCGGCGCTGGGCGCGGTACGCGCACGGCCTCGACCTGCCGCACTACGCGATCAGCATCGTCCGCGCCCGCGGCATCGACACCGTCGCCCTGCGGTACCTCACCGGACACCACGACCCGTCCGGCGTCATGTTCGTCGACGGGTGGACGGGGAAGGGCGCGATCACCCGGGAGCTCACTGCGGCGCTGCGCGGGACCCCGTTCCGTCCCGACCTCGCGGTCCTGGCCGATCCCGGGCGCTGCACGCCGCTGCACGGCACCCGCGACGACTTCCTCATCCCGTCCGCCTGCCTCAACTCGACGGTGTCCGGCCTGGTCAGCCGCACCGTCCTGAACGCCCGCCTGATCGGGCCCGGCGACTTCCACGGCGCGAAGTTCTACGCGGATCTCGCCGCCGACGACGTCTCCGCGCACTTCCTCGACACCGTGTGCGCACGCTTCGGCGACGTCGCCGAACGCGTCGCGAAGGACCTGCCCGGCCTCCGCGCCGCCGACCGGACGCCCGACTGGACCGGCTGGGAGGCGGTACGGCGCTGGGCGCGCGCGCAGGGCACCGACGACCTCAACCTCGTGAAACCGGGGATCGGGGAGACGACCCGCGTCCTCCTGCGGCGCGTCCCTTGGAAGATCCTCGTCCGCTCCGACGCCGGCCCGGAAGTGACGCACATCCGGCTCCTCGCCCGGGAACGCGGCGTCCCCGTCGAGGAAGTCGCCCCGGACGCCTTCCCGTACGCCTGCATGGGCTTCATCCACCCCAAGTTCGGCAAGGGGGCCGTTCAGTGACCGTCCTGGTGTGCTCCGACCTGGACCGCACGCTCATCTACTCGCAGGCCGCGTTCGCCCTGGACGGCCCGGACGAGACGATGCCGCGCCTCCTGTGCGTGGAGTTCTACCAGGGGAAGCCGCTCTCCTACATGACGGAGACGGCCGCCCGGACGCTGGAGTCCCTCGCCGCCGCCTCCGTGTTCGTCCCCGCCACGACGCGCACGCCCGAGCAGTACGGGCGCGTCCACCTCCTCGACAAGCCGCCCGCGTACGCCATCTGCGCGAACGGCGGGCACCTCCTCGTGGACGGCGCCGACGACCCCGACTGGGCCGCGTCCGTCCGGTCCCGCGTGGCCGGCGAGTGCGCGCCGCTCGCCGAGGTCCAGGCCCACCTCACCGGCGTTTCGGGTGACTTCGTCCTCAAACGCCGCACCGCCTCCGACCTGTTCGCCTACACCGTCGTCGACCGCGCCGCGCTGCCCGCCGGCTGGGTGGACGACCTCACCGGCTGGTGCGCCGACCGCGGCTGGCGCACGTCCCTGCAGGGCCGCAAGGTGTACTGCCTGCCGTCCGGGCTCACCAAGGCCGCCGCCGCCGCGGAGGTCGCCCGCCGCACCGGCGCCGCGACCATGCTCGCCGCCGGCGACTCCCTCCTCGACCTCGAACTCCTCGACGCCGCCGACGCCGCCGTCCGTCCCGCGCACGGCGAACTCCACGACACCGGCCGGACGTCCCCGAACACGAGCGTGACCGCGTCCGCGGGGGTCCTCGCGGGGCAGGAGATCGCGGAATGGCTCCTGTCGCGCGCCACCGCACCGTGAAAAATCACGGGCCCGCCCCCTGCCCCGTGGAGAACCGACTTCCGCGGAGGGCTCGTCGCGGCACCGATATGGCGTCACAATCGTGAGTGAGGAGGCGCTCTGAACACATGAGCTCCCGGCTGACCGGAGACGAGACCGCGCTGTGGCAGGCCGCGGCGTGCGTGCTGGACGCCAACTGGACCGGTGCCGCGACGGCCGCGTCGCCCGGCCTCTACCCGCACCAGTGGAGCTGGGACTCGGCGTTCGCCGCGCTCGGCCTCGCCCGGCACCGCCCCGACCGCGCCCGCCGCGAGCTGCTGTCGCTGTTCCGCGGCCAGTGGGCCGACGGGATGCTGCCGCACATCGTGTTCAACACCGACCTCGACCGGCGCGCGTTCTTCCCCGGCCCCGAACTGTGGCGCAGCGACCGGCAGCCCGCCGCGCCCCGCGGCGTCCGCACGTCCGGCCTCACCCAGCCGCCGCTGCACGCCCTCGTCGCCCTGCGCCTGCACCAGGCCGCGCCCGACCGCGCGTTCGCCGCGCGGATCTACCCGATGCTCGCCGCCCAGCACCGCTACCTCGCGCAGGTGCGCGACCTGGAGTCAAGCGGCCTCATCGCGATCTGCCACCCGTGGGAGTCCGGCCTCGACAACAGCCCCGCCTGGGACCGGCCGCTCGGCGCCCTCGACCTGCCGCCGGACGCGTTCGCGCCGGACCGCGCCCCCCGCGCGCTCCCCACCGGCGAGGACTACGACCGGTACGTCCGGCTCGTCACGCTGCTCCGCGACACGGCGTACAGCCCGGCCCACATCCGCGAGACGCACCCGTTCGCCGTCGAGGACCCCCTCGTCAACGCCGCCTACCTCGCGTCCACGCACGCCCTCGCCGAACTCGCCGATATCGTCGGCGCCGACCCCGCGCCCCACCGCGAGCGCGCCGCGCGCGTCCACCACGCCCTCCTCGACCGTCTCTGGGACGCCGACACCGGCTGCTTCCGCGCCCGCGACCTGCGCGGCGACCGGCTTCTCCCCACCGTGACGATCAACGCGTTCGGCCCGCTGCTCGACCCCGAACTGCCCGCCCCGATCGTCCGAACCCTCGTCGACCTGCTGCTGTCCGCCCGTTTCGCCGGGGCCACCGGGTACCCGGTCCCCACCTGCGACATCCAGTCGCCCTCGTTCGACCGCACCGGCTACTGGCGCGGACCCACCTGGATCAGCACGAACTGGCTGATCTGGTACGGCGCCCTCGTGCACGGGCTCCCCGTCGTCGCCGACCTGCTGTACGGCTCGACGCTCCGGCTCGTCCGCCAGTCGGGCTTCCGCGAGTTCTTCGACCCGTTCGACGGCTCCGGCCGCGGCGGCCACGACCACTCGTGGTCGGCCGCGCTCGTCCTCGACCTCCTCGGCGCCCGCCGCGCCCCCCGCGCCGCCTGATCGCCTACATTCGGGGCATGCGTCTTCTCCGGGGCTCCCTGCCCGCCGGTCTCCGCGCCGCGCTGCCGCTCGAGCGGGGCGAACGCGTCCTCGCGCACGCCCCCACCCGCGGCGGATCGCACGTCGCCGCCACCACGACGGCCCTGCACCTGCCGAACCCCGAGGGCGGGTTCGTCCGCGTCCCCTACGAGCGCATCGACACCGCCGCGTGGAAGGACGGCTGGCTGCACGTCACCGAGACGTCCCGGGCCGCGCACCACGTGCGGCTCACCGATCCCGGTTCCGTCCCGGAGACGATCCGCGAGCGCGTCACCGCGACCGTCGCCGTCAGCCACCGGGCCGAGCTGCCCGGCGGCGGGGTCCGCATCGCCGGGCGCCGCCCGGCCACCGGCGGCGACGTGCGCTGGACGTTCGTGTTCGACGCGGGCATGGACCCGGACGACCCGGGCCTGCGCGCCCGCGCCGAGCAGATCCTCGAGGACCTGCGGCGCCAGACGGGCCTCTAGCCGGGGTGGACCGTCGGGCGCTCCCGGTGCTCGGCCTGCTCCGGCACGTGCTCCTTCGAGTTGCGCATGTTCCCGGCCTTGCTCTTCGCGGCCCCGGCGAACTCCTCGCCCTTGGCCCGCAGCATGCCGGTGGCCTCCTGCACGTTCGGGTTCTCCTGCAGCTGCCGCGTGAACTGCTTGAGCTGCTCGTAGCGCTCCTGACCGGCCTTCGTCCCGAGGACATAGCCGATCGCGGCGCCCGCGATGAACGTCATGCGATGCTTCATGGTGGTTCCAACCCCCGGGTAAGAGCGGATGATGTCCGGGCCCATACCCACGATCGACGCCGCCACCCATAACGCGTGCGCGAACCACCCCCGAGATGCGCTAACCTAGACGCGCCGAGGGGGACCGAAACCCCCGACGCGCCAGACGATCCCGCGTAGCTCAATCGGCAGAGCAGCCGGCTGTTAACCGGCAGGTTATTGGTTCGAGTCCAATCGCGGGAGCCGAGGCGGCCGTGCCCGCTCGCCGAACCCTTCGGGTTTCGGCTTCGCCGGGGTCCGCAGTGCTTGCCCGGGGGCGACCCCCCTGGAACCCCCCGATTCGGTCGGGGGGTTTTCTCGTTCGGTGGGCCTTGGGCTCGGAAGCGGCCCCGCCCGGTTCGTCGAGCGGGGCGTCACACGTCAGTCGTGGGGTGGCGCTACCGAGCGTGCTTCATTCCGATTCCGCCTAGTGGCTGCACCTGGGGCGGCTCGCCGACGGGCTCCGTCTCGGGACGCCACTCGGACGCGGCCACCAGGCCCGGCGGGAGAAGTTCGAGTCCGGTGAAGAACGTCGCGATCTGCTCGCCGTCGCGGAGCTTGTAGGGGACCGAGCCGCCCTCGTCGTAGCCCTGCTGCGCGGCGGCGAACTCGGGGGAGGCGACGGCGTAGCCGTCGCAGACGGCCAGGTGGCTGCCGGG
This sequence comes from Actinomadura sediminis, assembly GCF_042675525.1. NCBI lineage: Bacteria > Bacillati > Actinomycetota > Actinomycetes > Streptosporangiales > Thermomonosporaceae > Actinomadura > Actinomadura sediminis. The sequence goes on along the minus strand of NZ_JBHTJA010000025.1, from coordinate 44,272 downwards.
GGCGAGGCCGTCCATGAGGGCGCCGACGATGCGCCGCGCCTCGTCGTCGTCGGTGACGTGGCCGAGCACGCCCATGAACGTGAGCCCGACCGGGCGGCTCAGGTCGAGGGTCCGCTCAGCCGCCTCCAGGATCCTCTCCGGGGCGTGCATGTCGGCGTCGACGTAGTCGGTGGCGCCTTCGGACGTGCCGGTGAGCAGGGCGTGCGCGTGCGCGAGCACCAGCGGGTCGTTGTCGACGTAGACGACCCTCGCGTCGGGGGCGACGCGCTGGGCGACCTCGTGGGTGTTGTCGACGGTGGGCAGCCCCGTGCCGACGTCGAGGAACTGGCGGATGCCGCGCTCGCCGGCCAGGAACCGCACCGACCGTTTGAGGAAGCCGCGGGTCAGCCGTGCGATGTCGAGAATGCCGGGGAACGTCCGGACGTACTCGTCACCGGCCGCTTGGTCGACCGGAAAGTTGTCCTTACCGCCGAGCCAGTAATTCCAGATGCGCGCGGAGTGCGGAACCGAAGTGTCGATTTCGGACAGCTCGTTTTCGGCCTCGGACCAGGCGAAGTCGCCGTTCGTCACGTGCTCTCCAAAGTGAGGGGAGACCCATCCTCTGCGGTGCCCACCGTGCGGGCAACCCCGTGGAGGAGACCGGTGACGGCCGTTCACATCGCGTTGATCAGCCGTTCGATGATGTGCCGGGACACGTGGCGGGGATGCGCGAGGATCGCGAGGTTGTTGAATCGCTTGAGGTATTCCGCACGTATATGGAGGTCGGCCGGATACAGCGCGCCATCGTCGTGCTCCAGATAGACGGTGTCGGGTATGCCCCCGTGGTCGAAGCGCAGAACCGTGATGGGCCCGCTCGCCAGATGGGCGGCACGGGCGTTCAGCGGGACGACCTGGACCGGCATGTGGGAAGGCGCGTCGAGCAGGTGCCGCAACTGCCGTTGCATGACGGCCGGGTCGATGGCCGGGTTCGCCAGTGCCGTTCCGTGGAGGAGCGCCCACACCCGGCGGCCGCCGTACGGCATGAGCTTCTGGCGCAGCATCCGCAGCTCCACCCGTCGGCGGACCTCGGCGTCGGACGCGTCGCCGTGCCGGAGCCGGACGACCGCCTCGGTGTACTCCTCGGTCTGCAGGAGCCCGGGGATGTAGACGTTCTCATAGCAGCGGACGTCCCCGCAGAGCGGTTCGAGGTTCAGGTAGCGCCGGAACGATGGATCCACGACGTCCGCGTACGAGGTCCACCAGCTCGGCACCAGCTCGAAGTCCGGATCGGGCGGCGGTGCCGGCGGCCTGCTCTCCGCCGCGGGGGTCTCCTTGCCGAGCCCGCGCAGCCCGCTCTCGGTCCTGTCGTAGACGTCCTGCCAGTCTTTCAGCGTGCCGAGCGGAGCCGGATCGACCTTGTTCTCGACGGCCGCCGCGACGAGAACCGCCCACAGGTTGACCACCCACGGCCACATCGGCAGCTTCTGCCGCCGCGTGCCGCGCACGTGGGCGTGCAGCGTCGACTTCGAGACGAACTTCAGGGGCGCTCCGTGGGCGCCCGGCCTTCCGGTGAGCTGCTGGGAGAACCGTTCGGCGGTGGCGAAGTTCACCTTCGCGATCTCGATGGCCGACTCGAGGAAACCGCGGAACTCGGCGAGGATCTCGGCGCGTCGTGGGTCCAAGGACAAATCTCGTTCTCATGGGTGACTGCTCCGGGTCGAGCGTAGTGTCCCAGTGACGCGGCGGGCAGACAGCGTCATCTGACATAGAACGTGATTCTGATTGGGGGCCGGTGGAGGCCCTTTCCCGAAGGCCCGCCCGCTTTCAAGATCGTTCTTCTCTCTTCTTCTCCATGTGCGGGAAGTCGGTACGAACCGGACCGAATGCCTCCAAGATTCCTCACATCTTCGATGCGTCGGCCAGAGAGGTCCGTCCGTGTTGCCCAGTTTGCCGGTGTTCGACGCCGATGAGGCGTGCTGGCGGGATGTGGCTCGGCTGCTGTTCAGCTCCTGGGCCGTCCGAACCGGTCGCGCCCTCCCGCATGTACCGGTGTCGGAACTGACCCGCGGGCAGCTCGAGGATTTCTGGGCCGACGACGAAGCACCGGCCGTCCATATCGACTCGAAGGGGAGTCACATGCGCACATCTCTGGTCGCCGTCGACATCGTCGGCTTCGGTGCCCGGCCGCGCGACGCGGGACTGCGGGGGCGGTTGCGCCTGGTCATGTACCAGGTGCTCGGTGACGCCCTGAAGATCACCGGGCTGACGCTGGCCGACTGCCACCGGGAGGACCGCGGCGACGGGGCGCTCATCGTGTTCCCGTCCGACACCGACCCGAACGTCCTCCTGGACCCGCTCGCGCACCATCTGACCGCCGTCCTGCGGCGCGAGAACCGCTACGCCGGGCCGAACGCGCGCTTGCGGCTCCGTCTGGCGGTCCACCACGGGCCCGTCGTCCGCGACGCCCACGGCGTGGCCGGCGACACCGCGCTGGAGCTGTTCCGGCTCCTGGACGCCCGCGCGTTCAAGAACCTGCTGGCCGCGCACCCCGACGCCGAGGCGGGCCTGATCGTCCCCGACCGGCTGTTCGACGAGGCGGCCGGGCAGGGCGGGCTCATCATGCCCGAGGCGTACGAGCGGCTCCGCGTCGTCAGCAAGGGCATGCGCATCGACGCCCGCGTCTGGATGCCGCCGCTGCTCCAGCCGAGGAGGACCGCATAGAGCCGGCCGAGCGCCCCGCCCGGCTCGTCCGGACGGGGCGTCGCACGTTTCAGGACGCCCGCGCCGCGATCGTCCACAGGGCCGCGGTGAACCGGACCTCGTCGCCGTGGACGTACGGGTCGAACGCCGCCCGCACCGTCTCGACGACCTCCTCGCGCGCCGCCTCGTCCACCTCGTCCATCACCAGGCCCAGCGGCCCGAACCGCGTGATGTACGTGACGAGTTCCTTCTCGGGCATGACGCACTCCACGTCGACCGGCCGGATGTCGACGTCGCCCCAGCCGCCGTCCTCCAGGATGCCGCGGACCTTGCCCGCGTCGGCGAACGCGAACTGGCCCGGCGCGTCCGGCCGCCGCTCGGGGATGTTCGGCACCAGCGGCGCCGCCGCGCGCTCGGCCGTCGTCATGAACGGGTTCTCCTCCGGCCCGCGCCACACCACGAGCCGCAGCGCGCCCCCGTCCCGCGTGGCCCGCCGCAGGTTCGCGAACGCCCGCACCGGGTCGCCGAAGAACATGACGCCGAAGCGCGACATCACCGTGTCGAACGATCCCGGCTCGAACGCGTGGTCCTCCGCGTCGGCGCGGACGAACCGCGCCGCGACGCCCGCCCGCTCCGCGCGGGCCCGCGCCGCCTCGATCATCGGCTCCGAGATGTCGATGCCCGTGCACTCCGAACGCCGCGCCACGGCCACGGTCGTCGCGCCCGTCCCGCACCCCACGTCGAGCACCGCGCCCCCGGCCGGCACCATCTCGACGAGCAGCTCCTCGACGGGCTTCAAGATCCCGTCCATCAGGTCTTGGGTCTCGACCCACGCCTGCCCGGCGTTCTTGTTCCAGTGCGACGCCTCTTCCGCCACGTCCGCCTCCTTGACTCCGCGTTCCGTTGCCACCACTCTGCTACTTGAAGCCGACTTGAGGTCAACATGGATCTGGACATCGCCGAGGTGTCACGACGCGCCGGCGTCCCCCCTTCGACCCTGCGGTACTACGAGAGCAGAGGGCTGATCGCCTCGACCGGACGGCGGGGCCTGCGCCGCCAGTTCGACCCCGCCGTGCTGGAACGGCTCGCCCTCATCGCCCTCGGCCGCGCCGCGGGCTTCTCCCTGGACGAGATCGCCCGCATGTTCGGCCCGGACGGCCGCCCCGACCTCGACCGCGAGACGCTCGCCGCGAAGGCCGACGAACTCGACCGGAAGATCGCCGAACTCGCCGTCCTGCGCGACTCCCTGCGCCACGCCGCCGCCTGCCCCGCGCCCCGCCACACCGAATGCCCCACTTTCCGCGCCATCCTGCACGACGCCCTGCCCGGGAGACAGGGCCTCGACGCATAGCCACAGGAACCTCGCGGAGGAGTACCGCTCGACCCCGCCCGTCGCGTCACCCCGCTCGGCGAGGTCGAACGCCTCGTGCATCCGCCCGATCGCCTCCCGCCGCAGGTAGCGGACGACGAGGAAGCGGACGGGACCGGTCAGCAGTCGCACTTCGCCCACACCGCCTTCGCGCCCCCGTTCAGTTCCCGGACGCCCCACGCACGCGTCAACGCGGACACCAGCGGCAGCCCCCGCCCCGACGTCGCCGCGTGGTTCTCCGGCCGCACCACCGGACGTCCCGTCCCGGCGTCCCAGACGTCGATGACGACGAGCCCGTCCCGCTCGTCCCGGAACACCCGGACGACGATCGGGCTCGCGCCGTGCCGCAGCGCGTTCGTGACGAGCTCGCAGACCACGAGCCGCCCCGTGAAGTCGTCGCGGATCCCCAACTCCCGGAACACCCCGGACACGAACCGCCGAGCCGCCCCCGGCGCCCGCTCGTCCGCCGCGAGCACCAGCGTGGGGACCTCGGGCGCGATCGCCGTACCTGACATGCGCGTGACCTTTCGACCTCGTTGTTCGGATGGCGGCATCAGTAAGTCACCTCGGGCGTACCGTGGGTGATTAACCGCAGGCCGAACCTTTGGAAGTCGAGGCGAAGGCGGCCCGGATGCTTGAGGCGTACTTTTATGCTGCTTGAGAGAGGACGGACATGGCCGCTCGACAGAAGCGCGGAAACGTATCTCCGACCCTCCTGGCGTTCGGCAGGCAACTCCGTCGTTACCGGGAGGCCAAGAACCTTGGGCAGGACCGAGTCGCCCAGCGTGCGAACGGCGGGCGCGGCGTCACGCCCCAATACGTCAGCCAGGTCGAGAGCGGACGGACGCGCTGCACCCGGGAGTTCGCCATGTTCGCCGACGAGCTGCTGGGAGCGGGTGGGAAGCTCGTCGACCTCTGGGAGGATCTCGTCCTGGAATCCGCCTACCCGACCTGGTTTGACTGGGTGCCGGTCGAGGCGGAGGCCATCTCCCTCGACGCGTTCGAGTTGGCCGTCGTGCACGGCCTGGCGCAGACTAGGGCGTACGCGGCGAATCTACTCAAAGGCAATGAGGATGCAGTCGAAGCCAGGCTCAGACGGCAAGAGATCCTGCGCCGTGCGCAGCCTCCTCGGTTCTCGCTACTGCTGGACCGTGGCGTCCTCTATCGAGAGGTAGGCGACCCGGGCGTCATGCGGGAACAGTTGGACCACCTGATCGACATGCAGTCGGATACGACGAGCATCCAGATCCTCCCGTCGCGTCAGCACCGAGGCATCTCGGGGTCGTTCACTATCGCCACACTGGCCGACCGTAGTGAAATCGCCCACGTGGACTCAGCTGCTCGCGGCCTCACCATGAGTGATGCCGAAGACGTGACCCGCCTCGCGACCTCGTTCTCATCCATGCGAGCGGTGGCGCTTCCCGTCGACCAGTCGATCGATCTCATTCGTAAGGTGGTCTCCGAACGATGGACGTGAAGAACGCGAAGTGGCGCAAGTCGTCCCGAAGCACCGATAACGGCGGTAACTGCCTAGAAGTCGCGAATCTCGCCGAAGGCATCGGGGTGCGCGACTCCAAGGCGCCGGAAGCCGGACACCTGACGCTGGAGCGCCAGTCCTTCCGGGCACTGCTGGCCGAATTGAAGCGTTGATTCGGCCGGTTCGACCGAACTACGCTCGGAGGTCCGCGATGGACGCTGTGTGGCGCAGCTTGCCGTTGGTATCGGCGTTCGTGACTCCAAGGCGCCGGAGGCGGGGCATCTGACGTTGGGGCGGGATGCCTTCCTGGCGCTGCTGGCCACGTTGAAGCGTTGACGTTCTCACCCCTAGGGGCGTCCTCTCGACGGTCACTTGTGGGTGCGTGCCGGGGTTTCGGTGGTGGGCGTCTTCGGGGCGCTCGGGGCGCGGGTGCCCTGGTGGCGGATCAGGAGGCAGGCGAGGGCGCCTAGGGCGATCACCGCGATGGGCAGGGCGAGGGTCGGGACCATCGCGTCGACGATGCCGTGCTCGTACGCGGACGCCGCCGCTTGCCGCAGGTGGTCGGCGAGGTCCGGTGGCGTTCCCGGCGGCGGTGTGGCGCTGGGGCGGGCGCCGATCTCCAGGCCGGTGGACGCGTGGTCGAAGTCGGCGATGAAGCGGGCGCGGACGTCCGGGGGGAGGGTCGCGGCCCGTTCGGCCGCCTCCGTGTGGAGTGAGGCCGCCAGGCGGTTCTGGAGCAGCGCGCCCACGGCGGCGCTGCCGAGGATCGTGCCGGTCTGCCGGATCGTGTTCAGGACGCCCGAGGCGGCGCCCGCCATCCGGGGCTCCACGTTGAACATCGCGACCGTGACCATCGGGCCGAACACGCAGCCGATGCCGATTCCGGCGACGACCAGGGGTGGCTGGAGTTCCCACCAGGTGCGGCCGGTGTCGGCGAGTGCGGCGAGGCCCGCCATGCCGATCGCGAACAGGGCCAGGCCGGTCATGAGGACGTACTTGCCGCCGAGGCGGTCCGCCGTGCGGCCCGCGAGGGGTGACAGGACGGCCGACAGGATCATCGCGGGCGCCATCACCAGTCCGGCTTGGAGCGCGCTGAAGTGCAGCACCGACTGCAGGTAGATCATCACCGGCAGGAACAGGCCGAGCATCCCCACCTGGACGGTCGCGGACACGAACCCCATGACCGCGTAGTCGCGGTCGCGGAAGAGCGCGAAGGGCAGGAGCGGTTCGCGGTGCTGGCGGGTGCGCTGGTGGAGGAGGAACGCCGCCAGGAGGAGGACGGACGCGGCCAGAAGGGTCCAGATCCATGCGTTCCACTCGTAGCGTTCGCCCTCGGTGAGCGCGAAGGTGAGGCAGGCCAGCGTCGCGGTGGCGAGGACGACGCCCGGGACGTCCAGGCGGTGCCGGGCGTCGTGCCGGACGTCCGGGACGAGCGCGGCCGCAAGCGCGAGGACGAGCGCGCCGATCGGCAGGTTGACGAGGAAGATCCAGCGCCAGCCGTCCGCGCTGACCAGGAACCCGCCGAGGACGGGACCGGCGATCGTGGCGACGCCCGCGACGGCGCCCCAGACGCCGAGGGCCGCCCCGCGCCGTTCGGCCGGGAACGTTCCGATGATGATCGTCATCGTCTGCGGCGCCAGCGCGGCCGCGCCGAGGCCCTGGAGTGCGCGGGCGGCGATGAGCTGGGCCGGGTCCCGCGCCACGGCACAGAGGAGGGACGCCGCGGTGAACAGCGCGACGCCGGCGAGGAACATGGTGCGGGGGCCGAACACGTCGCCCAGGCGGCCGCACGTGATCAGCAGTGCGGCGAGGATCAGGATGTAGACGTTGACGACCCAGAGGACCTCGTCCAGCGAGGCGTCCAGGTCGTTCATCAAGCTGGGGATCGCGACGTTGACGGCCGTCAGATCCAGCAGCGTCATGAAGAACCCGAGGCTGAGCGTGAGGAGTACCGCCCACGGGTTGCCGCGCCATCTGCGCATGCGTCCTCCACCGTTGCGTCTGCCGGCGCCCCGTCCGGCGGCGGCACCGGACGGGGCGCGGGCCGGGTCAGTTCTTCGCGGGGGCCTGGAGGCTCCACACGCGTCCGTCCGGGTCGCGGGCGGTCATCTCGCGGGTCCCGTAGTGGGTGTCCTCGAACGGCGTGACGACGTCCACGGCACCGGGGTCGAACGCGTCGGCGTCCGGCACCTTCAGGGCCACCTGCATGCCGGGCTCCCGGTCGGCGGGGACCTCCACGACGACGATGTAGGGGCCGTCGCCGTTGCGGAACACGCCCGAGCCGTCGCCCTCGGAGACCTCGAGCTCGTACCCGAGCGCCTGGAAGAACTGGGCTGATCTGCCCCAGTTGCGGGTCTCCAGGAAGACCGCCTCGATTCCTTCGGTCATGTCACGACTCCTTGTCCGAGGTGTTGTCTCGCTGCTCGCGGGCGTCGTCGAGGTAGGCGCGCAGCGCCTCGGCGACCAGCGCCGACAACGACGAACCCGTCTCGATCGCGTGATGCTTGACCTGCCGGATCAGCTCGACCGGCAGGTACACGTTGAACTGCTTGACCTCCGCGTCGCCCATGGCGGCGATGCTAGCATGCTAGCAAGCTAGGAAGGGCGGCGATGTCGGAGGCGGGTGGGAGCGTGGGGGGATGGCGATCTGGGTGGCGAGCCGGCGGCGGGGGGCGAAGTCGCTGGAGGCGGAGTTTCCGGGCGCGGCCGTCGTGGACGTGACGTCGCGGGGGCCCGAGCCCTGGGTGCGGTTCAGCCCGTTCTGGCCGCACGGCGACGTGCCCGTCCCGGGGATGCCCGGAGTGGTCAGCGCGTCGGTCGAGGGCGTGTGGCAGGGGCTGAAGGTCTTCGAGGGGGAAGACGTTGACGCGTCGAAGTTCCGCGTGACGTCGATGAAGGGACTCAAACGGACGGTCCGCAAGTACGGGCCCGTGCTCGGGCACCGGCTCGGGGACGAACTGGTCCCGTACGAGCGCGCCCGGCGCGAGATCTACCTGCCGACGTACCGGTGGGTGCTCGAGCACCGGCTGGGCGACCTGGTCGAGAGGCTGCGGGGGATGGGGGACGTCGTCCTGCTCGACTACACCGTGAACGGGGACGTCGCCGACGAGCGGACGCCGCTGTCGCACGCGGCGCTCGTCCGGTCGTGGGTCGGGGACGTCGGCCGCTGAAGGCGCCCGGGATGAGCACCTTTTCGGTAGGGCCCGCCGCACCGGTGAATACGCCGGTGCGGGCATCTCCGTGCGTCACGGCGTCGGCGGCGCTCGAAGCCGACGCCGCGCACCTTGAGGACGGGCCCGACGAGACGTCGCTGACCGCGCTGGACGCCCGGACGGGCGAGCCGGTCTGGTGCGGAGCGCCGCCGGGCGTCCCGGTCGGATCACCGGTCGGCGCGGGCGGAGCCGTCCATGTCGTCACCGGGGACGGCACGATCGTCGCGCTGGAGGCGGCGACCGGCCTGACGAGGTGGACGTTCGCATGCGGCGAGCCGGCGGGCGTCGCGCCGGACGAGGACGCCCTCATGTACGAGGAGGAGCCCGCGCGCCTCGTCCCCGGAGACGGTTCCCTGCCGGCGCAGACCGGGGCGACCGTGCGTCTCCTGCGCCGACCGCCCGGGTGACGGGGGCGCGGGCGGTCCGCACCCCCCTTGGTCACTCCTCGGTGTGGGGGCTGCCGCCGGCGACGACCTCGGCGAGCAGGTCCTCCTCGCTGGCGCCGCGCCGCCAGTAGCCGCAGAACGCGACCGAGCGGCGGTCGATGCCGCGCTCGTTCACCAGGTGGCGGCGCAGCGACTTGACGACCGACGACTCGCCCGCGATCCACGCGTAGGCGCCGTCCGGGACGTCGGCGGCGCGGACGGCCGCGAGCAGGTCGTCCACCCAGGCGATCTCGGCGTCGGCCTTGGTGGGCAGGTCCTGGCGGTCGTCTTCGTGGGGGACGTGGACGAACACCTGGGCGGGGGTGCCGGCGGGCAGCCAGGCGAGGTTCCCGGCGATGGCGGGGAGCGCGGTGATGTCCCCGGCGATGACGACGGGCGCGCCCTCGGGCGGGCGGAAGTCGTAGCCGCCGTTGTCGGGGCCGGTGGGGCCGAGGACGGCGATGCGGGCGCCGGGCGCGGCGGACGCGGCCCAGTTCGCGGCGGGCCCGGCGCCGCCGTCCAGGTGCAGGGCGAAGTCGATGTCGAGTTCGCCGGGGCGCTGGTCGCGGACGGTGTAGGAGCGCATGATGCCGCGCTCGTCCGGGTCCATCGCGCGCCAGTCCTCGAACCAGGTCTCGGCCGTCCAGCTCGCCGGCATGACGGGGGCGTCCTGGTGCGGGTGCGGGAAGAACAGCTTGATGCGCTGGTCGCGGCCCGCGGACACGAAGCCGTCCAGGTCGGACCCGCCCAGCGTGACGCGGACCATGGACGGCCCGAGCCGCTCGGAACGCAGGACGTGCAGGTCGAACAGGCCGTAGGGGTGCGTGGGAGTCGTCATGACGGAGCCTTTCAGCCGGTCTTCTTGGCGGACTCGATGGCCTTGGCCAGGTTCTCGAGGATCGGGGCGCACCCGAGGTAGGAGAAGCGGGGCTCGGCCTCCCACGGGACGACCTGGCCGGCCTTGACGGCGGGCAGGTCCTTCCAGGACGCCTTGTCGCCGAGGTCCTTGGGCTGGAGGGCCTGGGTGCGGCTGTCCAGCATGATGAGGTCGGCGGGGTAGCGGTCGGCGTTCTCCCAGCTCAGCTCCTCGAAGTAGCCGTTCGCGCCGGGCTTTTCGGGGGTGATGAGCTCGACGCCGAGCTCCTTGAAGTAGATGAGGTCGCTGTTCTTGGCGGGGCTGGACGCGTAGAACAGGTCGGGGCTCGCGGACGCGGCGAGCACCCGGATGCCCTTGTTGGCCTGGACGGCGGCGCGGACGGACTCGGCCGCCTTGTCGAACCGGGCCTTCGCCTCGGTGACCTTGGGGGCGTCGAGGTCGGCGCCGAGCGCGGCGGCCAGCTCGGCCATGCGCTGGAGCGGCTTGGTCAGCGAGACCGCGCCGGTGGAGATCGCGACGCTCGGGGCCAGTGCGTAGATCTTGTCGGCGCTCTCGACCGGGACGTAGAACAGCTCGCCGTCGACGAACATGTTGTCGACGAGCAGGTCGGGGCGCAGCGCGGCGTACTTCTCGATGTTGAACTCGCCGAACGCGTTGCCGATGATCTCCAGTCGGTCCACCGGGAGCTCACCCGCCTGCGGGTCGGGGGAGCCGTCCTGGAGCTTGGTGGGGCCGAAGACCCCGACGAGCTGTTCGTCGACACCGAAGTCGTAGAGCGCGGCCGCCGTCCCGACGTAGCCGACGACGCGTGTTGGACGGGCCTTCAGGTCGACCTTCGTGCCCCGGTCGTCGGTGAACGACCAGGCGCCCCCGCCGGCGGAGACGCTTCCGCCGCCGTCACCGCCGCAGGCGGCCAGGGCGGCGCCGAGCACGGCTGCGCCGCTCGCGCCCAGGAAACCGCGACGAGTGAACCGGCGAGCAGAGAAATCAGACATTTCGGACTTTTCTCTCAATCAAATAAAGTGGGCGTATTGCGCCCCCGACGGTGGCTTAGGTTAACCTAACCTAAGCCGTTGTCCATAGCGTGGGGCCCGCGCGGCGTCCCGCCGTTCCCGGAGATCGACCGTGACGTTGACGCAGACCCCGCCGGCCGTGCCGGTGGACGTCCCGCCGAGGGGGCCGCGCGGATCCGCGCGCGCCGCCGGGCTGGCGGGCGCCGCGGCGCTGCTGCTGGTGATCGCGCTGCTGAGCCTCGCGATCGGCGCGAAGCCCCTCTCGCTCGGCGAGGCGTGGAACGGTCTCACCGACCCGGCGTCGGACGCCTACCCGGTCGTCCACGAGATGCGGCTGCCGCGCACGCTGCTCGGGCTGCTCGCCGGGACGGCGCTCGGGCTCGCCGGCGCGGTGATGCAGGCGCTCACCCGCAACCCGCTGGCCGATCCGGGCATCCTCGGGATCAACGCGGGCGCCGCCGCCCTCGTCGTCTCGGCCATCTCGTTCCTCGGGATCACCTCGTTCACCGGCTTCGTGTGGTTCGCGTTCGCGGGCGCCGGCATCGTCGCCGTCCTGCTGTACGCGGTCGGCGGCGGGCGCGGCGCCACCCCGGCGCGGCTCGCGCTGGCCGGGTCCGCGCTGAACGCGGCCCTGTTCTCCTACGTCAACGCCGTCCAGCTCCTCGACACCGAGTCGCTGGACCGCATGCGTTTCTGGACGGTCGGGTCCCTCGCCGCCGCGCAGGACTACACCGTCGTGCGGGTCGCCCCGTTCGTCGCCGTCGGGCTCGTCATGGCGCTGCTCTTGGCGCGTCCGCTGAACGCCCTGGCGATGGGTGAGGACGCGGCGCGCGCGCTGGGCGCACAGCCCGCGCGCGCCCGCGGCGCCGCGATCGTCACGGTGACGCTGCTGTGCGGCGCGGCCACGGCGGCGTGCGGCCCGATCGTCTTCGTGGGGCTGATGGTGCCGCACTTCGTCCGCGCCCTCACCGGCCCCGACCTGCGCTGGCTCCTGCCGTACTGCGCGGTGCTGTCCCCGGCGCTGATGCTCGGCGCGGACGTGCTCGGACGGCTCGTGGTGCGCCCCTCGGAGTTGCAGGTCGGCGTCGTCATGGCGGTCGTGGGCGGGCCCGTGTTCCTCTACTTCGTCCGCCGCCCGCGGGCGGGCCGTTCCCGGAAGGCGGTCACCTCGTGACGGCCCCCACCGCGCGCACGTCCGTCCTGCGCACGCCCGCCGGGGTCTCCCTCCGCTACCAGCCGCGCGCCCTCGCCGTCGCGGGCGGCTGCCTGGCCGTCGCGCTCGCCGTCGGGGTGCTGCTGATCGGCACCGGCGACTTCCCGATGACGCCCGCCGAGGTGATCCGCACGCTGCTCGGGCGGGGCGACCCGGCCGAGTCGCTGATCGTCAACGAGATCCGGCTGCCGCGCGTGGTGACCGGCCTGGCCGTCGGCGCGGCCCTCGGGCTCGGCGGCGCGATCTTCCAGTCGCTCACCCGCAACCCGCTCGGCAGCCCCGACATTCTCGGCTTCACCTCGGGCGCGTCCACCGGCGTCCTGCTGATGATCGTGCTGGCCGGGGGCGGCGGCGTCGCGGTCGCGTCCGGCGCCGCCGCGGGCGGCGTCGCGACCGGCCTGCTGATCTACGCGGTGGCCGGGCGGAACGGCGCGCACGGGCAGCGGCTCATCCTCGTCGGCATCGGCACGGCCGCGATCCTGACCGGCGTGAACGGCTACCTGCTCACCCAGGCGCACATCACCGAGGCGGCCCGGGCGGTGCTGTGGCTGACCGGCAGCCTGGACGGCCGCGACTGGGCCGACGCCGCGCCCGTCCTGGTCGCGCTGGCGGTGCTCGGGCCGCTGGTGGTGATCGGCTGCGGGCGCGCGCTGCGGATGCTGGAGATGGGGGACGACGCCGCGCACGGGCTCGGCGTCCCGATCGAGCGCGCCCGGCTGATCATGCTGGGCGCCGCGGTGCTGCTGACGTCGTTCGCCGCGGCGGCGGCCGGCCCGGTCGCGTTCGTCGCGCTGACCGCGCCGCAGCTCGCCCGCCGGCTGACCCGGGCGACCGGGCCCGGGCTGCTGCCCGCGATGTGCATGGGCGCGGCGCTCCTGGTGGCCGCCGACTGGATCGCGCAGAACGCCTTCCCGGGGCGCCAGCTCCCGGTGGGCGTCGTGACCGGGCTGCTCGGCGGCGGATATCTGGTCTGGCTCCTGGTGGCCGAACGCAAGAGGGGACGGATTTGACGATGAAGCACGAGCCTCGTCCCGGCGGGGACGCGCGGCTGTCCGGCAGCGGTCTCACGCTCGCCTACGACAAGCGCACCATCACGCGCGACCTCGACGTCGTCGTCCCGGACGGCTCGTTCACCGTGATCGTCGGGCCGAACGCGTGCGGCAAGTCGACGCTGCTGCGCGCGCTCGCCCGCATCCTCCGGCCGTCCGCCGGGTCGGTCGTCCTGGACGGCGAGCCGATCGCGGGCTGGCCCGCCAAGAAGCTCGCGCGGACGCTGGGGCTGCTGCCCCAGTCGTCGATCGCGCCGGAGGGGATCTCGGTCGCCGACCTCGTCGCGCGCGGCCGGTACCCGCACCAGGGCCTGCTGCGGCAGTGGTCGAAGGAGGACGAGCGGGTCGTCGGCGAGTCGATGGCCGCGACGGGCGTCGAGGCGCTGGCGGACCGCAGCGTGGACGAGCTGTCGGGCGGGCAGCGGCAGCGCGTGTGGATCGCGATGGCGCTGGCCCAGCAGACGCCCCTGCTGCTGCTGGACGAGCCCACCACGTACCTGGACATCGCCCACCAGATCGAGATCCTCGATCTGTGCGCGCGCCTGCACGAGGAGGGCCGCACGGTCGTCGCCGTCCTGCACGACCTCAACCATGCCGCCCGCTACGCCACCCACATGATCGCGATGAGGGACGGGCGGATCGTCGCGGAGGGCGAGCCCGCCGAGGTCGTCACCGCCGACCTCGTCGAGACGGTGTTCGGGCTGCCGTGCCGGGTGATCGACTGCCCCGAGACGGGGACGCCGCTGGTCGTCCCGGCCGCCCGCACCCGGACGCCCGCCCTGAGCTGAGCGCGGCCACGGCCGCCCCCTTGATCGTTGTACGCTTAAAACAATTATAGGCGTACAACGATCGGAGGGCCGTGGCCGAACTCGGTCCGCGCCGGAAACTGGCGGTCCTGGCGATCTGCTCGATGAGCCTCCTGATCGTCAGCCTGGACAACACCATCCTGAACGTCGCGCTGCCCACCCTCCAGCGCGAGTTCGGCACCTCGCTGTCCGGGCTGCAGTGGACGATCGACGCCTACCTGATCGTGCTCGCCTCCCTGCTGATCATGTCGGGCGCGGCCGGCGACCGGCTCGGCCGCCGCCGCACCTTCCAGACCGGCCTCGCCGTGTTCGCGCTCGGCTCCGTGCTGTGCAGCCTCGCGCCGTCCCTCGGCTGGCTCGTCGCCGCCCGCGTCGTCCAGGCGGTCGGCGGGTCGATGCTCAACCCGGTCGCGATGTCGATCATCACGAACGTGTTCACCGAACCCCGCGAGCGGGCCCGCGCCATCGGCGTGTGGGGCGCCGTCGTCGGCCTCGGCATGGCGCTCGGGCCGCTCGTCGGCGGGCTGCTGGTCGACTCCGTCGGCTGGCGCGCGATCTTCTGGCTGAACGTGCCGATCGCGCTGGCCGCGCTCGCGCTGACCGCGCTGTTCGTCCCCGAGTCGCGCGCCGAGCGGCCGCGCCGTCCCGACCCGGTCGGGCAGGCCATGATGATCCTGCTGCTCGGCGGGACCACGTTCGCGATCATCGAGGGGCCCGGGCTCGGCTGGACGCACCCGGCCGTGCTCGGCTCCGCCGCCGCGGCCGCCGCGGCGCTCGGCACGTTCGTCTGGAACGCGCGGCGCGTCCCCGAGCCGCTGATCGACCCGCGGTTCTTCCGCAGCGTCCCGTTCTCCGGCGCGACGCTGATCGCGATCACCGGGTGCGCCGGGTTCGCGGGGTTCCTGTTCATCAACACGATCCACCTGCAGAACGTCCGCGGGCTGTCCGCGCTGCACGCAGGGCTCTACCTGCTGCCGATGGCGGTGGCGACGGCCGTGTGCGCCGCGCTGTCGGGGCGGATCGTCGCCGCGCGGGGCCCGCGCCCGCCGCTGCAGATCTCCGGTGCGGCGATGCTGGCCGGCGGACTGCTGCTCGCGGTCGCCGGCGACCGGGCGCACGACGCCGCGCTGTTCACCGCGTACGTGCTGTTCGGCATCGGGTTCGGCATGCTCAACGCGCCGATCACCAACACCGCCGTGTCCGGGATGCCTCGCGCGCAGGCCGGCGTCGCCGCCGCCGTCACCTCCACCAGCCGGCAGATCGGCCAGGCCCTCGGCGTCGCCGTCATCGGCGCCGTGCTCGCCGCCGGAACCGCCGGGACGTCCGCCGCGCCGGCCTTCGCGGCGGCGGCCCGCCCGGCATACTGGGTGGTGGTCGGCTGCTCCGCCGCCGTGCTCGTGCTCGGGACGGTCACCACCGGCCGCCGCGCCGTACGCAGCGCGGCGCGCGTCGCCGGCCTGTTCGAGCCCGCCGAACGCCCCGCCGCCGGGGCCAGCACCGGAGCGAGCACCCGATGACCGAGACCGATCGGCCCCCGGGCCGCGGCGCCGCGCCCGCGGACGATCCCGCGGACGATCCCGGCCCCGACCCCGCCGCCCGCGCCTGGCGCAACCTGCGGCTCGCGATCGTGGAGCGCGGCGACCGCCGCCGCGAGGCCGTCGAGGCGCTCGGGATGAGCTTCTTCCGGGTGAAGGCGCTGTGCCGCATCGCCGCCGCGCCCGTCCCGATGACGCTGCGCGACCTCGCCCACGACCTGGTCACCGACCGTCCCTACGCGACCCTCGTGGTGGACGACCTCGTCGGCCGCGGCCTCGCCGAGCGGACCGTCAACCCAGGTGACCGGAGGTCGAAGCTCGTCACGGTCACCCCCGCCGGGCGCGCGGCGGCGGCGGAGGCCGAGCGGATCCTCGACACCCCGCCGCCCGTCCTGCGCGACCTCCCGCCCGAGGACCTCGCCGCCCTCGACCGCATCGCGGCCCGCCTCGCCGCCGGGCGCTGAACGGGCGCTGAACGGGCGCGCCCGGCGTCCGCCGGGGGACGGCGGGCGCCGGGCGCGGGCGGGGAGCGGGCTCGTCAGCCGGTCACTTGCCGACCGGGACCTCGTAGCCGGTCGCGGTCTCGGAGGCCGCGGCCTCCCGCTCGACGACCAGGCCGCCGACGGCCTCCTTGTCCGTCCGCAGGATGTAGGTCTTGCGGGTGGCGGGCTCGGTCCACGTGGAGAAGTCCATCGGGGTGCCGTAGCCGGTGTCGTAGGACTTGCGGGCCCGGTGGGCGTTGATGAGGCCCTCGCGGGTGAGGTCCTTGGCCTCGCACGCCTCCTTCAGCGCGTCCACGAAGATGACCGCGTTGGTGTAGCCGTTGACGACCGCGTTGTCGAGCGGCTGCCCCGGGTACTTCTTGCCGTAGGCGTCCGCGAGCTTCTTGACCGCGGGCAGGTCGGAGCCGATCGGCGCGCCGGCGCTGGTGAGGTAGAAGCCCTTGAGCAGCGCGGGCGCGGCCTCGGTCTCCAGGAGCTGCGGGGAGAACCCGGAGTTGCTGGCGACGATCGGTGCGGTCACGCCGCGGCTGCGGACGATCCCGGCGAGCGACGCCGACTGGCGCGGGCCCGCGCTCATCAGGATCGCCTTCACCCCGGCGCTCTCCAGCGCCGACGCCTGCGCCGTCATGTCGGTCGCCGTCGCCTTGATCTTCTGCTCGACCAGCTCGAGGCCGTACTTCTCGGCGGCGGCCTTGGAGCCGTTCAGCGCGCTCTCGCCGTAGTCGCCCTCGAAGTAGACGTGGCCGACCTTGTCGCCCTTCTTGATCATGCCCTCGTCCACCAGCCAGGACACGCCGTTGATCATGTCGATGTCGTAGGTGGTGCCGGTGACCTGGATGTGCTTGCTGCCGAGCAGCGTCGTCGACCAGGCGTTCGGGATGATGAACATCTTGTCGGTCTCGATGCGCTGCTTGAGCGCCGTCACCATCGGGGAGCCGATGAACTGCGGCATGCCGATGACCTCGCCCTGCAGCTCGCTGTAGGCGGAGACGGCCTTCTGCACGTCGTAGCCGTGGTCGCGGACGACCAGCTCCAGGTTCCGGCCGCAGACGCCGCCGGCCTTGTTGATCTCCTCGACGTACATCTGCTGCGCCTGCGTGAGGCTCTTGCCGAGCGGCGCGTACACGCCGGTCAGGTCCGTCTCGACGCCGATCTTGATGATGTCGTCGGTCACCCCGGTGCCGACCTTGACGCCGCTGGCGTCGGTGCCGCCGGAACCGCCCGTCGCCTTGTCGCTGCAGGCGGTCACGCCCAGTGGCAGGACGAGGGCCAGGGCGGCCGCCGCCGTGATGCGCACCTTACGCTTCATGCCGGTTGCTCCTCTTTTTTGTCGAGACGGTGGAGGGATCGGGCGGACCGGCGCCGGGCCGCGGCGAGACGCAGCCGCGTCCAGAGCCCGACCAGTCCGCCGGGCAGGAACAGGACGACGGCGACGACGGCGGCGCCGTACAGGATGCGGGCGGCCTCGGCGGGGGAGACCCCCTCCGAGCCCGGCTCCGCGACCAGGGGCAGATCGTTGCCGAAGCGGGTGAGGAGCTGCGGGAGCACGGAGACGAACACCGCGCCCGCCACCGCCCCGGCCGCGGACCCGAGTCCGCCGATGACGATCATCGCGAGGTAGTCGAGGGACAGGAACATGCCGAAGTACTCGGGGACGGTGCGGCGGAACGCCAGCGCCAGCAGCGCGCCCGCCGCCCCCGCGTACATCGACGACAGGACGAACACGCCGCTCCGGTAGCGGGCCACCGGGACGCCCATGACCGCCGCCGCGACCTCGTGGTCGCGGATCGTGTTCATCGCCCGCCCCGGCCGGCCGCGCAGGATGCCCCGGGCGATCCAGATCGCCGGGATCAGCAGCGCGACCGCGAGGAACCACAGCCGTTCCAGGGCGCCCAGCGGCACGTTGAACAGGACGAACTCGGGACTGTCTGCGAACGTGAACCCGAAGATCTCCATCGGCGGGACGTCCCGGCCGTTGAAGCCGCCGGTGACGCCCTCGGCGTTGAACAGCACGTGCTGCCCGATGAAGATCAGCGCGAGCGACGCGATGCCGAGGTAGGTGCCGCGCAGCCGTCCCGAGATCGGGCTGAACAGGCCGCCCGCGATCCCGGCGAGCAGGATCGCGCCGACGAACGCGAGCGGCGTCGGCATCCCGAGCCCGCTCAGCCCGTGGTCCGGGTCGGAGTCCGACGCCAGGTACACGTACCCGTACGCGCCCACCGCCAGGAAGAACGCGTGCCCGAGGGACAGCTGCCCGGTCGCGCCGGTCAGCAGGTTCAGGCCGATCGCGCCGATCGCCGCGGACATCGCGAACAGGCCGGTCTGCAACCAGAACGCGTCCACGTAGAACGGGACGGCGAGCAGGACGGCCGTCGCGGCGACCGTCGCGAGCAGGGGGCCGCCGACGCGGCGGGTCGCGCGCTCAGACACGGGTCAGCTCCCTCGTGCCGAACAGCCCGGCGGGCCGGATCAGCAGGATCGCGATCATGACCACGAACGGGGCGACCTCGCCGATGCCGCGGCCCAGGAACGTCAGATCGCCCTGGTAGCCGGTGACGAGCGACTCGGTGAGCCCGATGATCAGCCCGCCCGCCAGCGCCCCGGTCGTGGAGTCCAGCCCGCCGAGGATCGCCGCCGGGAACGCCTTCATCGCGGCGAACGAGGTGCTGCGGTCCAGGCCCGGCGTGGGGAACACGGTGAGGAACAGCGCGGCGACCGCCGCCAGCCCGCCCGCGATGGCCCACGCGGTCAGCGACACCCGGGTCAGCCGGATGCCCATCAGCGCGGCCGTCTCGCCGTCCTCGGCGGCGGCCCGCATCGCCACGCCCCACGAGGTGTAGCGGAACGCGATCAGGAACACCGCGATCAGCAGCGCCGCGACGAACAGCGCCGCGATGCGGGTCTGCGCGATGCTGACGCCCCCGAAGCTGACGATCTGGTTCTTCCACGGGTCGCCCATCGACAGCACCTCGGTGCCGATCTGCCGCGTCAGCTCGGTCGTCAGCACGATGTCGACGCCGATGGTGACGATGGCCAGCACCGCGTGGTTCTCGACGCGCGCCCGCCGCAGCACCAGCACCTCGACGAGCGCGCCGATCAGCGCGGCGCCCGCGATGCCCGCGCCGAGCGCGAGCCAGAAGCCGATGTGCTCGTGCAGCTTCGCCGTGATGAAGCCGCCGACGAGCAGCAGCGAGGCGTGCGCGAAGTTCACCACCTCGGTGGCCTTGAAGATGATCACGAAGCCGAGGGCGATCAGCGCGTACACCGCCCCCATCGAGAGCCCGTTGATCACCAGCTCGATGAAGGTGCTCAAGCCTTCTCCTCTTCCGTGCCGGCCTGCGAGCCGGGCGGCGCGCCGGTCTCGGTGCCGGTCCGTGCACCGGTTTCTGTGTGTGCGCCGCCCAGGTACGCCCGGATCACCGCGGGATCGCGCTGCACCTCGTCGGGCGGGCCGCTCGCGATGCGCTTTCCGAAGTTCAGGACGGTCACCTGGTCGGCGAGCCGCATGACCATTCCCATGTCGTGTTCCACCAGCAGGATCGAGACGCCGAGGTCCGCGCGGGCCCGGCGGATGACCTCGGCCATCCGCACCCGCTCGGCGCCGTTCATCCCGGCGACCGGTTCGTCCAGCAGCAGCAGGCGCGGTTCCAGCGCGAGGGCGCGGGCCAGTTCCAGCCGCTTCTGCACGCCGTATGACAGTCCCGCGACGGGCGCCGCGAGGTATTCCTCGACGCCCACGAACCGGGCGATCTCCCGGACCCGCGCACGGTGCCGGGCGTCCTCGCGGCACGCGTGCGGCAGCCGCAGCCCGGCCGCGACGAACCCGGCCTTGGTGAGCCGGTGCCGCCCGAGCATGAGGTTGCTCTCGACCGTGAGGTTCCGCGACAGCGCGATGTTCTGGAACGTCCGGGCCACGCCCAGCGCGGCGATCTTGTCCGGACGCAGCGCGGTCAGCTCCGTCCCGTCGAACCGGACGCTGCCCTCCGTCGCCTTGTAGACGCCGGACAGGACGTTGAAGCAGGTCGACTTCCCGGCGCCGTTCGGCCCGATGACCGCGTGCACGCTGCCCGGCGCGACCGTGAACGCGACGTCGTCCAGCGCCGTCAGCCCCGCGAACCGGACCGTCAGGCCGGTTACCGTCAGCTCGCTCATCCCGTCCACCTCTCGAGGGTGGGCGCCGTGTCCGCCGTCCGCTCGGCCTCCGCCGCGTCCGCGGCCGCGTCGTCGTCCGCGACGCCCAGGTAGCGGCGCCGGACCTCGTCGCTCGCCGCCAGCTCCGCGGACGGCCCGTGCAGCGTCACCGCACCGACCTCGAGCACGTGGGCGGTCGACGACAGCTCCAGCGCGAGGGCCGCGTTCTGCTCGATCAGCAGGATCGCGGTGCCCTGCCGGTTGATCTCGGTGATCGTCTCCGCGATCCGCTCGGCCATCAGCGGCGCGAGGCCGAGCGTCGGCTCGTCCAGCAGCAGGACCGAGGGGCGCGCCATCAGCGCCCGGCCGATCGCGAGCATCTGCTGCTCGCCGCCGGACAGCAGGCCCGCCCGCTGCCCGGCCCGCTCCGCCAGGATGGGGAACAGCTCCAGCACGCGCGCCCGGGACTTCGCCGTCCCCGACCGGTCGCGGGCGCCGAGGGCGCCGGCCCGCAGGTTCTCCTCGACCGTGAGCCGCCCGAACACGCGCCGTCCCTCCGGCACCTGCACGACCCCGGCGGCCACGACGGCCGCCGGGCGCAGCCCGGAGAGTGTGCGGTCGCCCAACCGGACGCCGCCCGACTCCACCGCGCCGCGGTGGAACGGGAGCGTGCCCGAGATCGCCCGGAGCAGCGTGGTCTTGCCCGCTCCGTTCGCGCCGAGCACGGCCGTGACCGAGCCCGCGGGTACCTCCAGCGATACCCCGCGCAGGGCCCGGACGGCCCGGCCGTAGCTCACCGACAGATCACGGACCTCGAGGGTCCCGTTCGCCATGCGCGCCTCCTGCAAGTCGTGTGGCAGGCACCCCAGCACGGGCCCCGCGGGAGCGTCTACGGGCGCGCGGCAAGACGGGGCAGGCGTCCAATCGAACTGCATTCGGGTTGTGTGCGGAGCACAGCCTCCGGAACTGGGCATTGCGTTCATTCGGTGTGATCCGTGACACTGTGTCGGCAGATGCCTGACCGGAGGACGTACATGCCGCTCACCAGCGCCGATGCCGCCCCGGACACCGGTGCCGCCGTCGAGTCCGCGGCCGGCGCCGGTCCCGGGAGCACCGACCCGGCCGCCCCGCGGTCCGACGCCGCCCGGGCGGCGCGCGTCCGGATGCTGCGGGCGCTCGTCGGCCGGATGCACGACCGGATCCCCGAGCTCGCCGACCGGCTCGTCGCCGAGGTCCTGGCCGAGGACCCGCTCTACA
Organism: Actinomadura sediminis; assembly: GCF_042675525.1. Taxonomy (NCBI): domain Bacteria; kingdom Bacillati; phylum Actinomycetota; class Actinomycetes; order Streptosporangiales; family Thermomonosporaceae; genus Actinomadura; species Actinomadura sediminis. The sequence goes on along the minus strand of NZ_JBHTJA010000025.1, from coordinate 22,726 downwards.
CCGACTTCGTCTCCCGCGAGGAGTTCTGGGAGTCGGCCCGCGCCTGCATCGAGGCCGGCGTCGTGCAGCGCGGGCAGGAGGGGCGCGGGCGGCGCCCCGACCTGATGGAGGCCGAGCGGATCGGGCGGCGCCGCGCCGAGCAGGGCATGCCCCTGGAATCGCTGCTGCGCAGCTTCCGCATCGGCGGGCGGGTCGTCTGGGAGGCGCTGATCGAGGAGGTGTCCGACGAGGGCCCCGACGCGCTGGCCGATCTGCTGCGCTACGCCAGCACCGTCTGGCACACGGTCGAGCAGCAGTCCACCGTGGCGTCAGAGGTGTACCGGCGCACCGAGTCGGAGATGCTGCGGCGCAGCGACGAGCGCGTCCAGGCCCTGCTGGACGCCCTGCTGGAGGGCCGCGGCGCCGACGGCGGGCTCGCCCAGGCCGCGTCCGCCGCCCTCGACCTGCCCGAACGCGGCCGGTACGCGGTGGTGGTGCTGCGCGCGGCCCGCCGCGACCCCGGTTTCGAGCGCCCCGACGAGGTGGACGGGCTGCGGTTCGTCTGGCGGATGCGCACCGACGGCGAGGTCGGCGTCGTCGCGCTCGGCGACCGTGAGCCGCTGGACGTCGCCGCCGCGCTGCGCGACCTCGTCCCGGGCGAGGCCGGCATCAGCACCGTCGTGGACGGGCTCGCCGGGCTCGGCCGCGCCCGCTGGCTCGCCGAGACCGCGCTGGCCACCTGCCGGCCGGGGGAGCGGCGGGTCGTCCGGCTCGACGACCGGCTGCCCGGCGCCCTCGTCGCCGCCCAGCCGGAGCTGGCCGGGCTGCTGAACGCCCAGGTCCTCGGCCCGCTCGACGGGCTCGACGCGGGCGACCGGGAGGTCCTCCTGGAGACCCTGGAGACGTGGCTGGAATGCGAGGGGTCGGCGATGCGCACCGCGGGCCGCCTCTACTGCCACCGCAACACGGTGTTCAACCGGCTGCGGAGGCTGGAGCAGCTGACGTCCCGGTCCCTGCAGCGCCCGCGCGACGTCGTGGAGCTGTCGCTCGCGCTCGACGCCGCCCGGTTCGCGGGGACCGCCCGAACCTGACCGCCCCGACCTGACCGCCCCGACCTGACCGACCTGACCGACCGGGGCGCGCCCGCTCAGAAGCGGGGCCCGTGGCCGGCGGCGTCCAGCCGCGCCCAGTCGGCGTCCCACAGCGCGTCGCGGCGCCGGTCGCAGCGCCGCCGGACCAGCCCGTACGCCACCGCGGCGGGCAGCGCGGCGCCGAGGACGGCCGCCGTGCCCGCGTACGCGGCGTCGGTGACCGTGCGGCTGTGCGGGCGCGGCGCCACGGTCGGCTCGCCCGCCCCGTCGATCCAGATCGCCCACCGGTCGCCGACCTCGACGCCCCGCCGGCTCGGCAGCGTCCCGGCCTGCGGCTTGCCGTCCGGGCCCGGCCAGGTCGCCTGGACGGTCTCGTGGACGAACCGGTCGCCGGACGCGGACGTCCCGCCCGTCTTCGTGACCGTCGCGGTGACCCGGTGCCGGTCCCGCCGCTCGGCCTCCTCGGCCCGGAGACCCGCCGCGTAGGACTCCGACCCCGCCCACAGCGCGAGCGGCGGCGCGACGCCGAGGAAGATCAGCAGCAGGGCGAACCCGAGCAGCCGCTGCACGCGGTCGACCGGGCGGCGCAGCTCGTTGTGCTCGAGGCCGAGTCTCCTGCGCAGCGGCGTTCGCGGCGGTGCGGGCGCCGCCGCCCGCGGCCGGGGGTTCGGCCCGCCCTCATGGCCGTCGCCGCGGCCGGAACCGGACCTGCGCATCTCTCGTCACCTCCCCGGGGAGCGCCCTCCCGGCAAGGGGCCTTGCTCGTCGTTTGCCAGGATATTCCCGAGATCGCTGAACGGCACGGGGCCCATGGCCGAATCGTTTCCCGGATCGAGCCCACTATTCCGCATCCGTGACCGAAAACGGCGGCGGCGGGTCCGCGTCAGCGGCCCGCCGCGCCGGCCTCCAGGTCGCGCGGGACGGGCGGGGCCGCGCCGTCCCCCCGGCTCCCGGCGGCCAGCGCCAGCAGCGCGCCCGCCGCGCACAGCACCGCCGTGATCAGGAAGATCTCCCGGTACTCGGTGCGGAGCGCCTCCTCGACCGCGGCGAGGTACACCTCCATCGCCCGGTCGAACTCCGCGTCCGACATCGTGAACGGCAGCGGCGGCCGGAGGTCGGCCGTCAGCGAGTGGAACCGGTGGAAGCCCCAGGCGGACAGCGCCGAGATGCCGAGCAGCATCCCCATCATCCGCGCGACGACCACGGCCGCCGACGCCACGCCGTGCCGCGCCGCCGGGACGAGCCGCAGCACCGCCGACGACACCGGCGCGATCACCAGGCCGAGACCCAGCCCGGTGATCACCAGGTCGACGTCCATCCGCGGCAGCGGCCCGTACGACGCGTTCGCGAGATCGGCGGGCCAGGCCGCGATCAGCACGTATCCGGCGGCCGCGACCGCCATCCCGGCCGCCATCGGCCACCGCTCCCCGAACCGCCGCGCCGCCATGCCCCCGGCCACGGCGGCGATCGGCAGCGCGACCAGGAAGCGCGTCAGCAGCAGGGCGCCCTCGACGTCGTCCTTGTCCAGGACGGTCTGCGCCACGAGCACGACGTCCACCAGCGTGACCATCAGCGCCGCGCCCGACAGCAGGCTCACGCCCAGCGTCGCCAGCAGCGGTCCCCGCCGCACCCCCGACAGGTCGAGCAGCCGCGTGCGCGTCCGGATCTCCCACAGCGCGAACGCGCCGAGCGCGACGGCCCCGGCGACCAGCAGCGGCGCGCCCCACGGCGGCAGCGCCGACTCCTGCGGCTCGGGGTTGTAGACGCCGCCGACGAGCAGCCCGAGGCCCGCCGCGAGGAGCAGCCCGCCGACCACGTCCACCCCCGGCCGCGGCCCCGCCGGCCGCCCGCCCGGCACCGCGACGTGCACCGCGACCATCGCGAGCGCCGTCAGCGGCAGATTGATCCAGAAGATCGCCCGCCACTCGTCCAGCAGCGCGACGACGCCGATCCCGTACAGCGGGCCGAGGACGCTGCCGAGCTCCTGCGCGGCGCCCACCGCGCCGAGCACCACCGGCCGCCGCCGCTCCGCCCACAGGTCCCCGGCCAGCGCCATCGTCACCGGCAGCAGCGCCCCGCCCGCGACGCCCTGCACCACCCGGCCCGCCGCCAGCACCGGGACGTCCTGCGCCAGCGCCGTGACCACCGAGCCCGCCGCGAAGAACAGCAGGCACGCCTGCAGCAGCGGGCGCCGGCCGAACCGGTCCGACAGCTGGCCCAGCAGCGGCATCGCCGCGACGTACCCGAGCAGGAACCCCGTCAGGATCGGGGTGACGCGCTCCAGCCGGTTGACCGGCAGCCCCAGGTCGTCGACGATCGTGACCAGGACGGTCGTGACGACGTAGGCGTCGAGTGCGGCGAGGAGCACGACCGCCCCGCCCGCGCCGATCGCGACGCGGCGCCGCGCGCCCGCCCGTCCGCTCACCGCGGCGCGCTGATCTCGTAGGCGGCGTCGAACTCGGTGAACTCGATGACGACCGCGCCGCGCCCCTCGGGGAACGCGCCCCGCACCTTGACGAGCCGCCCGTCGTCCTTGTTCACCCACACCTGGCCGCGCAGGTCCGCGTCGATCCCCGGGATCAGGCCGCCGATCCGGTCCTGCGGCAGCGTGGCCCCCACCCGGTACGTCTCCTTGCCGCCGACCTCCTCGACGGCCTCGGCCTTAGGCGCCTGCAGCGACGCCAGCAGGCTCGAGATGCCGCGCTCGGGGTCCAGGACGGCCGACGGGTCGTACATCGTGGCGGCGAGCGCCTTCGGAGCCCGGCGCCAGCCGCCCGTGCCCGCGTCCAGGTAGACGCTCTCGCCGACCGAGACGACCTTCATCTCGACGGCGTGGCCGGACTGCTCGATCGTCAGCGTGCCCTCGGCGTCCCCGTTGCGGAGCAGCTTCAGGTCGCCGCCCTTCACCATGATCGGCGTCTCGTCCTGCGTCGTCACGGTGAACGCCACGCTCTTCAGGTCGCCCATGGCCTGCGCCGCCCGCTGGATCACCTGCGCGCCGTCGAAATCCGGCCGTTCCGACCCGCCCGACCCCCCGTCCCCGTCGCACGCGCCGACCGTGCCGAGCAGGAGGAGGAAGGAGACGAAGGCGAAGATGCGTCTGGACATGGACGGGACCCTACCGACGGGTACCGGCGCGCGTCCTCGCTCTCAGGTATGACATCGCCGCTCCGGCCGGGCGTGGACGGAGGCCGGGAAATCGCGGTGGCCGCCGTCATCGGGCCGCCGCTAAGATGACTCGCGGCACGCCCCCCGCCGTCACGGGGGAAGCCTCGGGGCGGTAGCTCAGCCGGTCAGAGCAGGAGACTCATAATCTCTGGGTCGCGGGTTCGAGTCCCGCCCGCCCTACCTCGCAAGCGTCTGACCTGGCAGAACGCCCGGTTGGGCAGATCGAACTCGCGCGCTTCACCGTCGCACCGACCACAAGACTCGGAAGACTCGCCATGGTGAAGAAGAAGAGCCTGCTGCGCGTGGACGCCGGGGTGCCCCGGCAAGCCACCTCCGCCCCTCAGGGGGCCGAGGTCGATCTCGACTACTACGCCCAGCACCTGGTCACATCCAACAGCCGCAACGGCCGCCCCTACTCGCCGGGGACGATCCACAACTACCTGCGGTGTGCCCGGTTGCTCGTCCGGTGGCTTGACGGGCGTCCGCTCACAGCCGCATGCGACGTAGCCACCTTCAACGAGTTCCTGCGCTGGTACCTCGCAGAGCACGACGTCAACGGAACCGCGTTCGTGCAACGGCACCTAAGGAACCTGTTCAACTGGATCGAACGCGAAGAGGGGGTGGCCAGCCCGTTCCGGTCGCGTGACCTCGACACCTACACAGCCCGCAAGACCAAGCCGAAGGTGCTTGCCCGCGAGTTCATCAACGACCTGCTGGCCACCTGCGCCTCCCGCAGCTTCTATGACGTCCGCGACCGCGCCGTCATCCGGCTGCTTCTGGAAGGGCTGCGCGTGGGCGAGGTGCTCGCCATCCGGCCCGAAGACGTCCCGCCGCTGACCGACCCGGTTCTGAGGGTGGTGCCGAGCAAGGGCGAACTGGCCTACGCCGATGGCCACGGCAGGCGCGTCCTGTTGGCCCTGGAAACCGCTAGAGACCTGCACCGTTACGTCAGGGCCCGCCACCGTCACCCGATGGCCCAGAGCGCTCCTGAGCTGTGGCTAGGCGCCACCCACAAGCCGTGGGAGTACGACGGCGTCCGGCAGATGCTCGCACGGCGTTCCCGTCGTGCCGGTTACGACGCCCACGCCACCGCGCACATGTTCCGGCACACCTTCAGTCATGACTGGCTGGACAACGGAGGGAGCGCGGAGAACCTCATGCAGCGCAACGGTTGGACCTCGGTCTCGATGGTGCAGCGCTACGGGAAAGACATGGCCGAAAACCGGGCGATTGAGGCGACACGCCGAATGGGGCCGCTGTACTGATGGAGGACACCCGGTGAACGTGTCGGAGGTCGCTGCCATACTCCGGCGCCATGAAGGAAGAACGCGTTGTCGAGGTGTTCAGCCAGTGGCTCGTCTCCGAGTCGTGGAGCATCGTGGAGCCCACAGACCGGTGGACCGACATCGAAGCCGTCCGGGGCCCCGAGCGTCTCATCTGTGAGGCAAAGGGCACGACCTCAGAGGCCGGGATCGACGCCGACGTCGCCTATGGCCAGTTGCTGCGAAGGATGACCGACCCCGCCCCCGGCATCCGTTACGCGCTGGTGGTGCCCACGTCGTCCGTGACGGCGGCCTTGCGTGTTCCCCAATGGGTGCGGGATCTCAACCGCGTCGTGGTGTACGAGGTGACCGAGGAAGAGGCGGTCGTACGGCACTGAAAGGGAGGCGCCATCCCCTGGACGAACGATCCGGGGACCGCTTCAAACGTCGGTGGCGTGGCTTAGCTTCGCGAACACAACCTTGCCGCCCTCGTTCAGCGGCCGGACTCCCCACCCATCCGTCAGGGCGTCCACGAGCAGCAGCCCCCGGCCGGACTCTGTGTCGTCCTCAGGCACTTGCCCCGGTTCGGGCCAGGTCTCTCCCCGGTCCCATACTTCGATCACGCGCTTACCGTTGTCCATCTCGTACGCGCGCACCACGATGTGATCAGTCGGCCCAGACGCTCCATGGACGATGGCATTGGTGGCCAGCTCACTGACCACCAGACATGGGATCTCGCCAGGGATCCCCCATGTATCTGACATCTTGGCGACGGCGTCCCGTGCCTCCTTCACTGACTCCACTGCGGCCCGTAGAACGATCGTGTCCGCCGCGTCCTGTTTCATCTCTCTCCGCCTCTGCCGCGTCCTGCCTGCGAGTTCTCCGCTTCCAAGGGTGAACGCAGCCGACTACGCTTGGCAGCCAAAGCACGGGCACGGCCCCCGAACAAGACCCGCGCGCCAGATGTACGGAGCTGTACGAGATCATGACGGGCAATCACAGGACACCTCGCGAGTTCCTTGCTATGGAGCTGAAACGTGCCCGTGAGAAAGCCGGGATGAAACCGGACGAAGTGGCTAAAGCGGTCTATGTGTCCGAAGGTCTCATCCGTTCGTGGGAAAAAGGACGACGCGTTCCCCAACCCGATCACCTCGATGCGGTCGAGAACCTGTTCGGAACCGACGCCTTCTCGGGTATCCTGCGCCGACTGCGTGAGGAGCTGATCAACGCTGCCCTGCCACTGGAATGGATGCGAGAGTGGCGCCAGATCGAAGAAGGCGCCTCTTCGCTGCTGTCCTTCGAGACCAACGTCGTCCCGGGTCTCTTTCAGACCGAGGGCTACGCGGCAGCGGTCTTCGAGATGTGCAAGCATCTCGGGGATGTCGGAGAGATGACTGCGGCCAGGTTGGAGCGTCAGCAGCTACTCACTCGCGACGATCCTCCCACGATCGTCGTGCTCCTATCTGAAACGATCCTGATGAACAACATCGGCGGGCCGGCGATCATGAGGGCCCAGCTCGATCACCTCGTCCGCCTTGCGGACGAGCGGGAGAACGTATTCGTTCACCTCATCCCGTTCACTGCTGGGGTCTGTGCTGGTTTCATCGCTCCGTTCGTCATCGCCAGTTTCGACGGAAGCGAAGTGGCCTATGCGGACCATCAGTTGAAAGCGGAGATCGTAGAAGAAGCCGAGAACGTTGCCATCCTTCGCAGGATGTTCGAGCGCTTCCGAGCCCACGCACTGAGCCAGCCGGACTCAATCGCAATGATCAGAAAGGCTATAGAGGAACGATGGACCCCGTGAAGCGCGCCACCACGTGGCGCAAGAGCAGCTACAGCGGCGCCAACGGCGGCAACTGTGTCGAGCTGGCCGCGCTCGCAGAGGGTGGTCTGGCTACCCGCGACTCCAAGGACCCGCGCGGTCCAAGGCTCTGCCTCGCCCCGGCCGAAGCCGCCGACCTGTTCGAGGCGATCAAGCGCGGAGACCTCGACCTGCGCTGACGCCCCCACCTGGAGCCCTCTTCACCCCAGCAACGGGGGAGGAGGGCTCTTGTTTCTTTGCTTCGGCAACCCCGGCGCGAGATGCCCGCTCACCGGCGCAGCGGCGCAGCGGCGCAGCGGCGCTGTTACGATGCCCATCGACACGGGGTGACCTGCGGAGATCACTACCGATGATCTGAGAGACACGTAGAGTCATGGCCCTTTTTGGGCTTCCCGGCCACTCGGGACAGGATTTGAGGCGAGCAATAAATGGAGTTTCGGGCTAGCAGCGACGTTGGCGAGGACGGCCTGACTGTAACGCCTTTGCCACAGAGTGGGTCATCTGCGGACGGCTATCCCTGTTGTGTGGAACCATCCGGTCTTGTGAGCAAGGGACAGAAAGCAGCCAAGCCGAATCGACTCTTCTACGGGGACAACCTGCATGTACTCCGAGAGCACATCGCTACGGAGAGTGTCGACCTCGTATATCTAGACCCGCCGTTCAACTCGAACCGCTCCTACAACGTGCTGTTCAAGGAGAAGAGTGGCGACGACTCACCCGCTCAGATCGAAGCGTTCGGCGACACTTGGACATGGAGCCAAGAGACCGAGGAACTCTACATCGAGCTGCTGAACGGGTCGGCTCCTGTAGCGGTCAAGGACGCGCTCGAAGCGATGCGCAGGCTGCTGGGTGACAACGACGTTCTGGCGTACCTGGTCATGATGATGGCTCGGCTTATCGAGCTTCACCGGGTGTTGAAGCCAGAGGGATCCCTTTACTTGCATTGTGACCCAACTGCTAGCCACTACCTGAAGATGGCGCTCGACTCCATATTCGGCCCGACGCGCTTTCGGAGCGAAATCATATGGAAGCGAACCACCGCCCATAGTGACGGTGGCCAGGGGCGCAAGGCGTTCGGGCGAGTCCATGACGTAATTCTCATGTACAGCAAGTCTGAGGATTGGACGTGGAACCCGCTCTTCACGCCGTACGACGACGAATATGTGAAGAGTAAGTACCCCCGCATAGAGGAGGGGACGGGGCGGCGCTACGGCCTCTGGGATATGACTGGTCCGGGTGGGGCTGCCAAGGGAAACCCTAGGTACGAAGTCATGGGAGTCACCAGGTACTGGCGATATTCCGAAGAGCGTATGGCGCAGATGCTCGCGGATGGGCGGGTGGAACAGCCAAGTCCCGGTGCGGTTCCCCGTCAGAAGAAATACTTGGACGAGGCGCAAGGAGTCCCGCTCCAAGACGTTTGGACGGACATCTATCCGATCAACTCTCAAGCAGCCGAGCGTCTCGGGTACCCGACCCAAAAGCCGGTCTCCCTACTGGAGCGAATCGTATCTGCGAGCAGCAACCCAGGGGATATTGTTCTCGATCCGTTTGCGGGCTGTGGAACCAGTATCGATGCAGCCCAAAAGCTTGGTCGTAGATGGGTAGGGATCGACATCACGACGATCGCCGTCGACTTGATCGACTCCCGTCTACGCCATACCTACGGCGAGTCCATACGGGATCAATATGAGGTGCTGGGAATCCCGAAGGACCTCTCTGGAGCACGATCTCTGTTCGAGAGGTCTCCGTTCGAGTTCGAACGTTGGTGCGTCATGCTCCTCCCCAACGGCCAGCCGAACGAGAAGCAGGTTGGCGACAAGGGGATCGACGGAGTTATCCGCATTCCGTTGGACTCAAAAGGCATGGACTCCCACAAGATCCTCATCTCCGTTAAAGGCGGAACAACCAACCCGGGCCACGTGCGAGATCTCGTCGGAACAGTGGAGTCAGAGCGTGCGGCGATGGGAATCTTCGTCTGCATGAAGAAACCAACCAAGGGCATGCTGGAAGCTGCTCAGCGCTCCGGAATCTACTCCTATCCAGTGAACAAGCAGAACTATCCGAAGGTGCAAATCATCACCGTCGAGGAGCTGCTCTCCGGGAAGCAGCCCAAGATGCCAGCTCCGCTTCCGGCCTACTTCCAAGCGAAGAAGAGGGTCGTGAACGACTCGCAGCAGATGACGTTCATGTAGCGTGCTTCACGCGCAACCGGGTAAAAGCAGGCCCCGCCACCTTCTGGTCCGGAGATTCGGAGTCAAGAGATGGCGGGGCGTTTGAACCCTCGTTTCCGAGATCCTTCCCTCTGGGCCGGGCTGTAGCTAAGCGTAAGATTACTGTCTGCGCCTAGCTTGAACGTCCGGCCTTGGCGATCTCCTCGCGCATCTGGGCTTCGAGTTCGCGCAGTTCGGAGAAAGCCTCCTCCTGAGACTTCCGGGTGGCGGAGGCCAGGCCCTCGGCCTGTTCCTTGGCCTGCTGGAGCTTGCGGCCCTTGGAAATCCGGTTGAATTCCCTTTCCTGACGAGACTTCTGAGATCTGAATCCGCCAAAGGAAATCTGCTCGCCGTAGCTGGCATTGGCCATTGCGTCCGCAAACTTTTCGTACTCGGCGTGGGCGTTGCGCTCGGCGCGGACGGCGTCAATGTATTCGCTCTGACGCTTCTTGGCCTGCTCACGTGCCTTTGCCAAGCGCGGCTCCCATGCCTGGCGAACGGCCGTGACTGCCTCCGACTCGCGCACCGGATTGAAGGGCAGCAGGTAGGGCGACCCTTCGTGGACGAGGGCCAGTTCCTGACCATTGAAGGCGATCTTGTCCGGGCCCCACAGGCGAAACGCGCGGTCGGCGGCGCACTGGCCGCACACCGGGTTGCGGCGGCCGAGCTTGGCGCAATGGTCGCCCCAGTCCTCGGGAACTTGCGGGATCTCGGCGGCGATCTTGGTTTCGGGTTCGCTTGCCACCGGCGCCTTGCTCTCGGTGGGCTTGCTCATCTTGTTCTCGACCTGGCGGTTGAACACGGGTCAGTCCTCCTGCTGGTTGGGCTTGGGCTTGCGGAGCTGGGCGGCCAGAAAGGCCAGCCGATCGCTCATCTCGTCGAGGGCGGCGGCCAGCCACCGTTCCTCGTCGGCTCGGATCTGGTCTTCGGGGCTGGGGGTGCTCATGTGGCGTCGCCTAGGTGAGAGCCGCTGAGGAGCGTTGAGGTCGAGTCCAGTAGGTACTGCGAGTGGGCCACCGCCAGGGCTTCAGCGTTCGACACCTCAGCGCTGAAGAGGGATTCCCGGATGGCTGCCAGGTCGGCGGGGACCTCGGGGGCCGCGGAAGGCGAATCCTTGACCGCAACCGTTCGGGTCGAGCGGCCCGCGCCCTGGAGAACTGGGGAAACTTCGTAAACGTTCACCCGTTCGAGGATTCGGACTTCGTCACCATCCTCGTCCCGGACAATGCGGTGCTTGTCGATGTTGAAGCCATAGCTCCACTGCTGAAGGTTGCCGGTGGCTCGAACGGTCTTGAATGCCTCCGAGCCGGCGAGTGTGTCCAGGAAGAATTGAAGGTCTGCGTAAGCGGCTCGCGAATCGGTGCGAATCCGTCCCCGGCCGACCGGCCACGCTTCCTTCCAGGAGGCATGGTTGTAGCTGGACACCAGAACCTCCTGGCCTTCGGTGAAGGCCCCGGGGAGGGTGATGTCGCCGTGGTAATCGACCTCGTTGAAAGTCGCGAACTGAACGGTGACGCGGCCCTCGCCGACAGATTCCGTGGCGCCGAACTTGGTTTCGGTCACAGCTTCCTCCGCTGCCCGGCCACGTGGAGGATGACCGCGTTGTAGACGGACTCGCGCTCGTAGGGGCCGAGGTCTTCGACGATGCTCTTGAGCTGGTCTACGGCCTTGGCGGCGTAGTAGGCGGCCCGGTGATAGCTCTGGTCTTCGTCGGATCCCCACCGGGACGAAGCCATAAGGCGACCTCGGGCTGCCTTCACCTCGTACGATTCGCTAGCCACCGTGGCCTGCCAGGTTGAAGATGCACTCTTCGATCTCGTCGGGGGGCGGAGCCCCCGGAAGGTAATCGACCGCGCCCAGTAGATCGAAGACCTGGCCTGCGAGCAGGTTGTCAACGATGACCGAGAAGCGACGGCCGTCGGTGGCTGGGCGGATGACGACTTCCATGCGACACCCCTTTCTTTCTCGTTACTTCCATTATAAATGGAAACCGGATAAATCGGACATTGAGATCAAAGTTTTTCGGTGGACTTCGGTCTCGCCTCCAGGCCCTTTGGGGGAGGTCTGGCTGGTCTTTGGGGCCGGTTTCACCGGCCCCCAGACCAGGCCAGACCACCCCTCTGGTCTTGGAGACCGGTCTGTGGAAGACCGCCCTATTTGTAGGGGATGCAGAAGATCGCAGACCACTTTTAGACCGGTCTTCAGACCGGAAGACCACCCGAAGACCGGTCTAGCCCTCCAGCCAGCCAGATCAACAATCACAACGTGCGGGTTATATCGACGAGATTGACCACAGCCCAGAGGGGCGAGGTGGCCGGAAGCCCTACGGGGCAAGGGACTCGGTGGCTGGATGACGAATTGGCTCGGTTATCACGTAGGCTTTATGTAGAGCCACCGAGAAGGGGACACATCGTGATTGCTGAGCCCGACTACACCGTCCGCATCAACGTTCGTCCGCACCGCTACAAGGCCGGTCTGTCGCAGAACCAGCTCGCCCGCGCAATGGGAGTCAGCACCGTGACGGTGGCTGGCTGGGACGCTGGCAAGCAGCCTGCGGCCATGTATCTGCCGCGTCTCGCCGAGGTGCTGGGCGTCCGTATCGAAGACCTGTACCAGAAGGAAGACAACTAAAAGGAAGAAGGCCCGCCCCGCCGAGGGGAAGAACGGACCTTCTCGTCATCGCCCCACCACCCCATTCCAGACCCTAAAGAAGGGGGGTGAAACCCGCTAATAGTAAGGATACCACCTGATGCCCAACCTTTCCGCCGACCTCGCTGCCAAGGCCGCTAGCGAAAATCGTTCGGCAGATGAGCCGGTTCCTAGCGAACCAGCCGTTAACGCCGTCGAGCGTCCGACTGGTCCCGAAATCCCAAGTCTCCCCGATGAAGTTCTAGACGCCTTTTTCGAGGTCTTCGACATCGACCAAGACGACAACCCCAAGGACTTCGATAAAGCCCTGTTCCGGCTTGGCCAAGTCACTCGTGACCACGACGAGAAGGAAAACGGCGGAGGTGACCTTTACCTCGACGAGGTGTCTGTGCGCCTTGCCAAGAAGTTCGTGGACACCTACGAATTCGATAAGGGCTACAAAGACTACGACCATCTGGTGGCCAGCAAAAAGCGTGACGCGCGGGCGGCCGAGCAAGCCCGGACCGAGGTGGCCAGCGAAAGGGCTGCTGACCAGATCAGTGCGTTCGAGATCGTGGCCATGGATAATCGGGTTTCCCGTGAAAAGCCCAAGTGGCGAATCGAGCACCTGATGCCCGCCGGTGGCTACACGCTGTTTGTCGCCTACAAGAAGACCGGCAAGACGACCACCCTTCTCAACCTCATCAAGTCATTGACGACCGGAGAGCCGTTCCTCGGAAGGCTGGCCACCCGGAAGGTCGAGGGTCGGGTGACGTTCATCAACTTCGAGATGACCGAGGACATGATCGAGGAATGGGTCGAAGACCTGGGCATCCCCGAGGACAAGCTCAACGTCGTCCACCTGCGGGGACGGGCCGCCGCCTTCAACGTCCTCGACGACCGAATCCGCGCCCAACTGGCCCAACGACTCCGCGCTCATAACACCGAAGTCCTCATTGTGGATCCGTTCGGGCCTCTGTTCCGGGCGTTCTGCGACAACGGCAACAACAACACCCGCATCGGAAGCATCGTGGACGGCATCAATGCCCTGGTGACCGAAGCGGGCATCAGTGAATGGGTGGCCAGCTACCACACTGGCCACGACGACAAGGGCCGGGCTCGCGACGCCAGCGTCATCGAAGAGACCCCGGACGTTATCGCCGTTCTGGAGGGAGCGGGGGTTCGCTACTTCAGCACCCGAGGTCGCGATACCAACTACAAGACCGCCCTCGACTTCGACCGGGCCACCCGGACCCTGCTGGCCACTGAGGGCGGCCCGGAGAGTTCGCCACCTAAGTCCTCTGGGGCATCCCCAGAGAAAACTCTCATCATGGTTCTGGACGAAGGGGAGGCTCCGAACGACCTTAGTCGTCGCGCTACCAAGGAATGGCTGAAAGCGAATGACCACAGCCACCTTTCCGGCGCCACGAATGACAACGTTCTTAGCAAGGTCATCAACGTCCGACAGAATCGCACCGAAAGGAACGCGGCATGAAGGCCGAACTGCACGAAAACAAGCTGGTGTACTTCTGTGGAAAGTGCAAACGACAGGTGGGTGGCGATGGCATCATTCATGTAGACCTAAAGCAGGCACGCGCCCGCCGGCGAGCATGGAAAGAATGCGACGACAGCCACCCCTTCTTGGAGCGGTGTATTACGTGGGGCTCGAAATACAGCAGCCCGGATGTGGACAGAGGAAGTTGGCGTGTCCACCACTCCCAATGCGCCCCGGAAATTGAATTGGGCGGGTCGCCTGATGCAAAAGGTCTGACTGGAGGATACAAATTGGGACGACTTTATCTTGATGGTCGGCGAGATTGCATAGAATAGGAACCCGAAAGGGCTCGGATCCCTCTCCCACCTTGTGAGGGTCCGGGCCTTTTTGTTTGCCCAGGGTAGTTAGCGGAGCTAGATAGGGGGTAGTGTCACGCAACCAACCACCCCCTCCGCCCAACCCCCCCCCGGCGGCCGGGAGGTCCGAGGGTCGGCGAGAGGCAAAGGAGGGCGGGGGGCGAAAGGTTCGGGGGCGACCTTCCGAGGTGCGCGGTGGGCAAGGAAAGGGTTGGGGGGTCGGGTGGCCCTTTCGCGGGGGCCGGTGGCGAGCCTGTGAGGGGGTGGCCGAACTAGAACGCGATTCTAGGGGTTGGGTCGGGAATAACGGAGTGGGGGGAAGTTGCCACGGCAGGGTCCGCCGGGAGGCCGGATGATCTTCGCGGAGGGGGGTGCCCCCTTCCTGATCATAAGGGGGCGGCGTCCTCGAACCTTTTACCCTTGGTTGGTGGCGTGAGTCCCGCGTGCCTGCCCGGGGGAATCCGTGCTACATCGAAGAGGCTTTTAAGGGATCCCTTGCTGATTGGGAGGCGACGGTGGTGAGGTCGTTAAGGGATCCCTTTACTTTAAGGGATCCCTTAGATGTGCCTCTGCAGGGGTTCCCTCTGTCAGATCGTAAGGGATCCCTTAAAGCTGTTTCGTCCAAGGGGCTATTGTCGCTCGGCCTAAGGCATCCCTTGCCCGGTGCTCCCAAGGGATCCCTGGTCAGTGTCCGCTAAGGGATCCCTTGTCAGCGCGTCTGCTAAGGGATCCCTTAGCCCAGGGTCACCAACCTGCTCCCGCTTATCACCTTGCTCGCCTTCGATCACCTTCATGTTCAATGTCGAACATCAGTCCATCTGGTTGATCGATGGGTGCTGCTTCACATGTCTTGGTTGCGACGCCTTCCAGTAACATTGTCTTTTTCCTGCTTTGCCTTTTGGCTTTGGTGTTGTTGATCCTTGTGTGCACTGCGAACGGCAATGTTCTGCTACTTTCGTGTCGTGTACATGTTGAGAGTGAACGATGTCGGATTACTGTGATGAAGATGGAGTGCGTGGGAAACATGAATAGTTGAAGGAGTGAAGAATGGTTGAAGGTGAATATGGGTAGACGAGAGGCGACTGTGCCTAGTTGCTGCCTGTGTATGTGTTGTACGTGCGGGGTTGGATGTGAGGGCGAGGATTGATGGGCTTGTTGTGGGGTGGCGTCCTGTGCGAGCGAGGATGGCCGCACCCTAGGGTTGGGGTTGGGTGGTTAGCCCACAAGCCGGTGGCGTTCGCCACCTACAGGCGCTAGGGCCGTTCCCCTGCATCGCTATCGCTTACCAATAAAAGATGGGGTATCCCATAGAAGCTGGCCGCGTCTTTGGTTTCCAAGTGGGGATGGTCGGTGAAGGGCTGATCACCCCCGGAGGTGACTGGCCTTCTGGCTCGGGACCACCCCCTGACGTTGGGCTCCCTCGTAGCGTCTGGGCGGTAGTTGCAGGCTCGTCAAGGGAAGATCGAACCGGCGGCCTCGCACGGGCCTCCCCGCGCGGGTGCAGGGGGTGCGCTCAGGGACTTTTCCCCCAAACGGGCAAAGAAGCTTTGGCCCGGGTTGGTGGTGAGACCCACGGCGACCGGGTGGCATGGGAAGCCCAAGAGTCCAAGAGCCCGAGGGAGGGTCGATCATGAGGGATCCGATGATGAAGCAGGCGTTCCGCAACGCTCCGCTGAAGGGATGGCCGTGGGAACTGCGGTTGTATGCGCTCTACCGCCGTGCCTACGGCGGCGACGTGCGGGTGTTGGTTGCGATGCTGTGCAACGTCGGACGTCGGGCGGTTGCCCGCCCGTCTTTCACAGCCCAATAGATCTACCGAGGTTCGGGACGGACGCATTGATCACCCGCGCTCCTGTCTGGCGTGATCCTTCCTGAACGCTTCTGGACCAAGATCGAGCAAGTAGGCGATGACCCGGTGGCTAGTTGCTGGGCATGGGGGGCAAGCAAGAACTGGGGCGGCTACGGCCGGTTCAAGCTGGGCGGGCGAATGCAACGCGCCCACCGGTTGGCCTACCGGGCGTTGGTTGGCGAGATCCCCGACGGGCTAGAGCTTCACCACCGGTGCAGGAACCGGGCGTGTGTGAATCCGGGGCATCTGGAGCCCGTGACGCACGCCGTGAACCTACGCCACCGCATGGCCTGGACCTGGGCAAAGAGCGGCAGAGAGGGACCGCCAGACTCGACAGAGTCGGAGAGGTTGGGGCCCGCCCCGAGCTAGAGTTTGAGGTGTCCGGATGGTGAAGTTCACCGGTTCGCTCATAATCTCTGGGTCGCGGGTTCGAGTCCCGCCCGCCCTACCTCGGGGAGATCGTCCCCGCGTTCCGGTGGCGTCTCGGTGCCCCTCCCGCGACCTGGCGATACGCCGGGTTCGCGGCGTAACGTCGGACCCCCGTCGTACCGTGGGCGGGTCCACGGCCGGCCGAGGGGGCATCGTGAAGCTGCTGACCGCCACGAACTCGACCCAGGGATTCCGCGACAACGACTTCGACTGGTGCGTCGAAGGCGAACTCGTCCACATCGGCGTGGTGTGCGCCCGCGACTCCGGCGACCCGGACGGCGGCTGCGGCTGCGGCCGCTCGTTCGCGGGCCTCAACTCCCACCGCGCCACCACGACCGCGATGGTCCGGGACGTCCCGGGGTTCACCGGCGCCGACTACGTGGAGGCGATCCGGTCGAGCCTGGAACAGCAGGGCTGCGACGCCTCGCACGCCGAGCACGAGGCGGCGCTGCTGCGCTGCCTCGTGCGCGACTGGCCGGTGGGCGCGATCGTCGAGCGCCGCCTCGACGACATCGTCGTCCGCCAGGTCGTCCGGTGAGGCCTCCGGCCCGGCCCCGGTAGCCGGACCCGTCGCCGCCGAGGGCCCCGGGGCCGTGGCGCGGGCGCGCCATGGCGGAGGCCCCCGCCCCCGTGGCGGCGGCCGTCCGGTCGTCAGACGGCGGCGGTGACGCGCTTGTCCGCGGTGGTCGGGCCGAACGACCGCAGCACCACCGGCGCCCCCACGGCCTCCTCGACGGCCTCCTCCGGGCGCCCGAGCGGCGCGTACACCGGGCGCGCGGCGAGCAGCCGCCGGGTGAGGTCCTCCTGCAGGTCGAGGCGCCCCGCCGGGTTCGGTTCGAGGCGGCGCACCGTCGTGCCGCCGGCGCGGTAGGCGTGGCAGACGCGCAGGTCCGGACGCGCCCCCGCGACGTCCAGATGCGTGACCGCCACGCCGTCCATCCCGCCGGTGACCTCCCGCGCGTACCGCAGCGCGACCGCGTCGAGGTGCCCCGCGCGGAACGGGCCCTGCCACGGGCCCGTCCCGTTGTGCGGCTCGGGCAGCTCGCGGGTGAGCGCCGCGTCCTCGGTGACGAACGGGCCCGGCCCGTGCCGGGTCGCGTACGCCCGCACGACCCCGAGGCGGGCGGCGCCGCCGCCCGCCTCCCGCAGCAGCGCCTCCGCGTTGCCGAACGTGGTCGTCGACCACGTCGTGTACGGGTGGAAGCCGTGCCACTCGTCCAGCAGGACGCCCTGCGCGCCCTCGAACACGACCGGCCCCCCGGCGAGCAGCGTCCGCAGGTGGCCGCCGCCGACGACGCGGACCCGGTCGCCGAACGCGGTGAACGCGGCGACGCAGTCGTCCACGTCCGGGACGTCCTCGGCGCTCCCGGGGAACGTGTCCCGGTACCGGTCGCGGACCGCGGCGAGCCGCCGCCGCAGCCGCGCGGGCGACCGGCAGTCGCCCGCGCGGGGCGCGTCCTCGTGCGCGAGCGCGTACGCGGCCGTCTCGCCGATCCCCATACCGCAGGACCCGTGCCGGTCCGCGCCGCGGGCCCGTTCCCGGGCGCGGCCCGCGGCCCGGTGGTACGGCGTCGTCAGCAGCGCGTCGCCGTCCACGGTGAGCCGGTCGAGCGCGTCCCCGACGCCGACCGCCCGCAGGTGGTCCGCCTCGGCGGCGAGGGCGAGCGGGTCGACGAGCACGAACCGCGACAGGTGCGTCCGCACCCCGGGCGTGAAGCTCCCGGAGCCGAACTGCGCGAACGTGTGGTGCCGTCCGTCCACGGTCACCACGTTGTGCGCCGCCTGCGCGCCGCCGTTGAACCGGACGACCGCGTGCACGGGCGACGCCGCGCAGAGGTGGTCGACGACCGTGCCCTTCCCCGCGTCCCCGAACCCGAGATCGACGACGATCACGTTCTCCGCGCCGAACATCGCCGCACGCTCCCTTCCGCCGGACGGACGATCAGAGCCGCGTCGTCCGGGACGCGGCGGGGCGGCCGAGGCCGGGCGGGGCCGGGGACGTGGCCGCGGGGACGCGGCCGTCCAGGCGGGCCAGGGCGCGCGACACCGACGGGCCCGCGGCGGAGCCCGCCTCGGCGAGGTGGCCGAGGCCCTCGGCGAGGTCGATGGCGTCCTCGCCGAGACCGACGGTGAGGGCGATGGTCTCGCAGACGGCGCCCGGGTCGTCCAGGTAGAGGACGTTCTGGCCGAACAGGTCGCGCCAGAAGTCGCGGAGTTCCGGCTTCCCGGAGTGGTAGCCGCCCTCGGGGATGATGAAGTAGACGTCCCACATCCGCTGGAGTTCGCGGACGAGGCCGGCGACGGGGACGTCCGCGGGGAGATCCTCCCCGAGGATCTTCGCGACCTCGCGGCGCTTGATCTTCGGGTAGGCCAGCTCGTCGCCGATCATGAACAGGTAGCCGCGCTTCCCGCGCTTCTCGAAGCAGTCGATGGCGGTGTGCCGGGCCATGAAGTACATCGCGAGCTCGTACGACTCCCGCATCTGCCCGCCGCCCCCGCCCTCGATGAGGATCTTGGCGAGGTCGTCGTCCATCCGGTTGTCGGCCTCGAACTGGCCGACCTGCAGCGGGGCGCGGTCGCAGGTCGCGTCGCCGACCGCGCCGAACAGGATGTGCGGGTCGGCCGCGTAGCCCTTGCGCAGCAGCAGGCCGAGCAGGTCCGGCAGCTTGGTCTGCAGCGTGCGGGGGACGGTGCCCATCGAGCCGGTGACGTCGAACAGGACGGCGATCGCGAGCGACTCCGGGTGGTCGGCGGAGTCGCGGCTCTCCCGCACGGTGACGCCGCGCGGGTCGAGGTCGGGGTGGACGGTGGTGGCGCCGCCGTCGCTGTAGGCGAAGGCGCTGATTCCGTTGGCCGCCTGGTAGCTCTGGCGGGCGGCGTAGACGTCGGTGGACCAGTGTCCGCTTCCCATGGGGTTCTCCTCGGGTCGTCCGGGGCGTGCAGCAGGCGGGTCAGGCGGTCGGGGGCAGGTGGAAGGGCCGGAAACGGCGCGGGCCGTAGAGGCGTTCGAGCAGGTCGTCGAACTCCGCCAGCAGCCGCCAGGCGTCGGACGGGCGGCGGTGCGGCGCCGGGAGCGTGCAGCCCCGCGCGAACGCCCGCATCGCCGGGGGCGTCCGGCCGCCCATGAGTCCGGTCATGCAGCGGGCGGCCATGAACAGGTCGGTGCCGGGCGTCGCGGGCCCGCGGGCGGGCACTTCGGGCGGGTAGAGGCCGGCGTGCCGGTCGACCATCGCGGGGACGTGCTCGCCCGTGTCGGCGACCGCGTGGCACCAGCCGACGAGGACCAGGCCGTGCAGCTCCGGGTGGATCATGACGTGCTCGGGCAGGACGGCGCCGTGCACGACGCCCGCGCGGTGCACGAACCCGAGCGCGGCCAGCAGGCGCCGCCACATCCACGCGGCGTCGCGCGGGTCGACGCCGCCGGGGTACGCGCGCCGGACGCCCGCGAGGTCGTGGAAGCCGTCGAGCCTCCGCAGGACGTCGACCCGCCGCTGCGCGCCCGTCGCGGCGTCCCGGTGCCGGAACGTCTCGACGAGGTGCGGGACGTACGCGCGGTGCCGGCTCTCGCCGTACGTGGCGAGCCGGCGCAGCGCCGCCGCCTCCCGCTCGATCAGGTCGCCGTCGCGGGGGTCGCGCGGCATCTTGAGCAGGACCCGCTCGCCGCCCGCGCGCGCCGGGTAGAGCTGCGCCACGTCCCCGTCGAGCGGGTCGCCGTCGAGGCGGTAGTCGTGCCGCCCGCCCTCGATCGCCGGGGCGCCGGCGGCGCGGTAGGCGCGCCAGAGCGCGTTCAGCCGGGTGAACGCGTCGTGGGTGCGGCCGCCGGTCATGTCCGGGTGGACGGTGCGGGCCAGCCGCCGGTAGCGGCGGGCGGCCTCGACGGCGTCGTCGCCGAACAGGTCGGCGGGCGTGCGCGCCGCGTCGAGCGTGGTCAGGGCGTCGTGCAGGGGGGTCATCTGATCAGCTCCTCCCGGCCGGGGCGCAGCAGCGCGGGGTGCAGCAGCCGGGCGTCCCCGGCCCGGTAGAGCCGGGGACGGGGGCCGCCGCGCCGCCCGGCCGTCCGGTCGGAGGTCGTGCCGGTGCTCTCCACGAACCCGGGCACCGACAGGACCTTGCGGTGGAAGTTCCCGGCGTGCAGTTCCTCGCCCCAGACCGCCTCGTAGACGGCGCGCAGCTCGGGGATGGTGAACTCGTCGCCGCAGAACGCCGTGGCGAGCGGCGTGTACTCGAGCTTGCCGCGCGCCCGCTCCAGGCCGTCCGACAGGATCCGCGCGTGGTCGAACGCCAGCCTGCGGGTGGTGCCGGGCCGCTGGTCGCCGGACTCGGTGAGGCCGAGCGCGGCGACGTCCGTCCATTCCGCGGCGGCGGCGTCGCCGCCCGCGCGCGGGTCGGGCAGCTCGGGCGCGAACGCCAGGTAGGCGACGGACACGATGCGCATGCGCGGGTCGCGGCCGGGCCGCCCGTAGGTGCCCAGCTGTTCGAGGTGCACGCGGCCCAGTTCGGGGTCGCCCGCCTCGAGCCCGGTCTCCTCGGCGAGCTCGCGGACGGCCGCGTCCGGCAGGTCCTCGCCCTGGCGGGGCCCGCCCGCCCGGACGAACCCGCCCGGAAGCGCCGGCATCCCCGCGTACGGGGCTTCGCCGCGCCGGACGAGCAGGACGTGCAGGGCCCCGTCGCGGATCGTCAGCGCGACGACGTCCACCGTCACGGCGACGGGGTCGTAGGCGCGGGGGTCGTAGTTCGCGAGGAAGTCGCGCTCGTCCTGCCGCGGGTCCGGGCTCATCAGTGCTCCGATGTCATTCTCATTCTGAGTAAATCTCTGACTGAGAACAACATAACCCGGACGGCTCCCCCTGTCCACCCCGCTTCCCGGCGATGAGATCGTGGGGGGACGATCCGGACGGCAGGAGGTGCGCTGTGCTCGTCGCGTTCTCGGTGACCCCGCTCGGCACGGGGGAGGACGTCGGGGAACTCGTCGCGGAGGCGGTGCGGGTGGTGCGCGAGAGCGGGCTGCCCAACCGCACCGACGCGATGTTCACGACGATCGAGGGGGAGTGGGACGAGGTGATGGCCGTGGTGAAGGCCGCCACCGACGCCGTCGCCGCCCGCGCGCCCCGGGTGAGCCTCGTCGTGAAGGCCGACGTGCGTCCGGGCGTGACCGGGGCCCTCGACGCCAAGGTCGAGAGCGTCGAGCGTCACCTCAGCCGGAAAGCCACTCCCTGATCTCCTCGTCGGTGCGCGGGAGGACGCACCACAGCGCCTCCTCCATCGAGCCGCACAGCGGGACGTCCCGGTCCAGCCCGAGGATCCGGAACACCTTCGCCGCGTAGGGGCGCACCCCGACCAGCGCCAGCGCGGCGCCCTCCGCCTCGCACACGCGGGCGCACCGGAACACCGTCCGCATGCCCTCGGCGTCGAAGAACGTCACGCCGGAGACGTCCAGGACCAGCGGGCGCCCGGTCAGCGGGCGCAGCCGGGAGCGGACGTGCGGGCACGACGCCCGGTCCATCTCGCCGCTCAGCAGCACGGTGGTGTGCCGCTCGCCCTCGACGACGACCATGTCGACGGCGCCTGGCTCC
Organism: Actinomadura sediminis; assembly: GCF_042675525.1. NCBI lineage: Bacteria > Bacillati > Actinomycetota > Actinomycetes > Streptosporangiales > Thermomonosporaceae > Actinomadura > Actinomadura sediminis. The sequence continues at coordinate 864 of NZ_JBHTJA010000025.1, read as the reverse complement.
ATGCTCCCCCCTCGCGGTCGCCGGTCCCCCCGAAGAGCATCGCGCGCTCACCGGCGGTTTCCAAGCGGTTCCGCGGAGCGGCGTGCCGGACGGCGGCCGCCGGGGGCCGAAGGGGGTGGTCGGGGCGGCGTTCAGGGGCGCGCCGCGGCGCCGTCGAGGACGGCGGCGACCGCCCGCTCGGCGAAGCCGTCGCCGACCGGGAGGCCGCGGAAGGCCACCCGGACCCAGACGGCGCCGGCGAGCAGGTCCATGAGCAGCATCGGGTCGGCGTCCGGTGGCAGCTCGCCCCGCGCGGCGGCGCGGTCGAACACCGGACGCTCGCGCGCGAGGCGGTCGGCGAAGAACGTCCGGGCGTGCGCGGCGGCGACCAGCGCCGCCTTGGACGGCCACCAGCGGTAGATCGTCGTCTTGTTGACGCCGCACCGCTCGGCGACGCCCTCGATGGTCGGCCCGTCGAAACCGCGGGCGGTGAGGAGGTCGAGGGTCGCGGTGAAGACGTCCTGGGCGCGACGGAGAACCTGCCCGTGGTGCTGCTGCACGGCATCCGGGTCAGCGGCACGATGTGGGGTCCGCTCGCGGAGCGGCTGCGGGAACGGCACCGGGTCGCCGCGCCCGGCCTGCCCGGGCACGGCCGGCGGCGCGGGGAGCGGTTCACCATGGACGGCGCCGTGGACGCCGTCGCGGAGACGATCGACGCGCTCGGCGGCCGCGCCCTCGTCGCGGGCCTGTCGCTCGGCGGCTTCGTCGGCATCGCCGCCGCCGCGCGGCACCCAGGGCGGGTCGCCGGGCTCGTGGCGATGGGCTGCACGACGCGCCCGGCCGGGTTCGGCCGCGCGGTCTACCGCACCGCCGGCCGGCTCGCCG